>JALUTJ010000122.1 GCA_027057985.1 Chromatiales bacterium | reverse complement strand
TTCCCTGCCAGGGCTGGCATTTTCAGAGCCCGGTCAATAAACTCTGCCTGCCGAATAATCCCGTTTAAAGAGAGATGTATGCGCCGTAGTGATTTTCATTTTGAACTGCCACAGGAGCTGATAGCCCAGCGTCCGGCAGCGGAACGTCGTGCCAGTCGTTTACTGGTGCTGGATGGAAAAAGTGGTGAATATCAGGACAGAATGTTTACGGATCTGAACGCATTTTTACAGCCGGGTGATTTGCTGGTATTCAATAACACCCGGGTTATTCCGGCACGTCTCTACGGTAAAAAAGAAACCGGTGGCAAGCTTGAGTTATTGATAGAAAGAATTCTCGATTCCACTTCAGCCCTTGCGCATGTTCGCGCAAGCAAGTCACCGAAACAGGGCAGTCGTCTGTTTTTTGACAATGATATCAGTGCAGAAGTCACTGGGCGCGAAGGGGACCTGTTTCGTCTTGCGTTTACTTTGTCGGCTTTTGACAACCTGTTACAGGCACTCGACAGTATTGGCCATATGCCTTTGCCGCCTTATATTCAACGTGATGACGAGGACTTCGATCAGCAGCGCTACCAGACCGTGTATGCAGAAACACCGGGGGCCGTGGCGGCTCCCACGGCGGGGCTGCATTTCGATGAAGCCATGTTGCAGCAACTGACCGAGCAGGGGATCGAGCAGGTGTATGTTACCCTTCATGTCGGTGCCGGGACTTTCCAGCCGGTACGAGTGGATGATCTAAAAGATCATCAGATGCACCGGGAATGGATTGAACTATCTGCGGAAAACTGTAACCGCATTAACCGGGCAAAGCAGCAAGGTCGCCGTATTGTTGCGGTGGGGACGACCAGTGTTCGTTGTCTGGAATCGGTTGCCCTGTTTTCGGATGAGAATGGCGTATTGCAACCGTACCAGGGTGAAACTGATATTTTTATTACCCCGGGATTTGAATTCAGGGTGGTCGATGCCTTGTTGACTAACTTTCACCTGTCCGAGTCTACCCTGTTGATGCTGGTTTCGGCCTTTGCCGGTTATGACAATATCATGCAGGCTTATCAGCACGCGATTGAGGAAAAGTACCGCTTTTTCAGTTATGGTGATGCCATGTTTTTAACCCGGGCCTGACAAAGGTAATACACAAGAATGAAATTTGAACTGGATAACACCGATGGCTTTGCCCGCCGTGGCCGGCTGGTTTTTGAACGCGGCACGGTGGAAACCCCGGCCTTTATGCCAGTGGGCACCTATGGCACGGTCAAGGCGATGACCCCGGAAGAACTGCAGGCCTCGGGGGCACAGATCATTCTCGGCAATACCTTTCACCTGATGCTGCGCCCTGGCACCGGTATAATCAAAAAGCATGGTGACTTGCATAACTTTATGCACTGGCAGGGGCCAATTCTGACCGACTCCGGTGGTTTCCAGGTCTGGAGCCTCGGTAAACTGCGCAAGATCAGCGAGAAAGGGGTTACCTTCAATTCACCGGTAGATGGCAGCAAGGTCTTTATGGGACCGGAAGAATCCATGCAGGTACAGCGAGATCTGGGTGCGGATATCGTGATGATTTTCGATGAGTGTACCCCGTATCCGGCTGAAGAAAAGGAAGTGCGTGAGTCGATGGAGCTCTCCCTGCGCTGGGCCGAGCGTTCGAAAAAGGCGCATGCAGATAACCCGGCCGCCCTGTTTGGTATCGTACAGGGCGG
>JALUTJ010000121.1 GCA_027057985.1 Chromatiales bacterium | reverse complement strand
GAGCTGATATCCACCCATGTGCTTGGTTCGCCCGGCGGTTATCCGATCTTTCTGCGTCGCTGGACACGGATGGGGCAGTCAAGAACCCAGGAAAGCCTGGAAAGATTATTATTGCTCGGTGAACCCGAAGCCATTGTAGCCGTGGTCAATGCCGATGAAGTCAGCAATGAGATAGCCCGTTATGCCTGGTGGGCAATGCCAACGGCGGAAAATGCCCGTTGCCTGCTGCGACATAAAGATGTGGTTGAAGGGGATATGGGTAAGGAGCTGGCTGATTTCCTGGTGGAGTTTCTGCCATTCGAGGAAGAACCCCGTAATATGATCGAATCGGCTCGGCTGGTATTGCAAAATGATCTCGTTACTCGTGAAGTACAGGAAAGTCTGTGGAAAAAAGGACAACGTAAAAATACCCTGCTGGTCGGCTTTCTGCGAAGTTTACCGGATGATCTACCGATCCAAAGTAAGCCGCATGCTTTATATGCAGAATATAAAGGCCGACTGAAAATGCTTGGCAGCAATACCTATGCACAAACACTGCTGCATTTGCTTTCTGATAAAGGTCAGGCCTATCTTTCAACTTTGCAAACGGTATTAAAGAAACCATCAAACCAGGATATGGTCGTTATCCTGTTTCATACAATACGTGACTATTTTGCAGCTGTTCGTCCAAATAATGCTGGCTATAATGATATTGAGGTATTACTGACAGATGCTTCTCAGTATATCGAGGTAAAGGCAAATCAGAATGAACAGCTCACAGAAATCATCGAAACCTTACCTGAGTTGAAAGAGATGCTTCGTGCCATGCTGGCGTTGTCTTTGCTGGATGAAACTTTGCTTATTCCGGTATTTTCCCGAACCGATGCTATTGGTACCCTGATGCGTAGAAAGCTGGAACATATCTTTAAGCCTGTGCAGGAGCAGGTAGCTGCGCTAAGTTGTTGAGTGTTTTTTTAGGCAATCAGTGCATTGGAACTACTGGCAGATTCAATCAGTTTAACACTATCCCGAATTCTCTCCATATCATTTAACGCCTGTTCATAATATCTTTTGCCAATTCTTTTTGCTTTTTCCCCAAAACCAACTTTAAATCTAAAATAAAGAAGGTGTTGATTGTTTAAAGGAAGATAATAGATAAACTCATTCCCTGTCATACAGTTTTTACCAGGCCAGAATATTTGCAACCAGTCCTGTCCATTGATATTAACCACTTGATAGTCTGATGGTGGAGTTTCCCCCCACTCATTTCCTTCTGGGTATCTCTTTTTAAAATGATATCGTAGTAACTCTTCAACCTCTTCGAGAGTCCTGCATGGGGTTTCAAGCGGGTATTTTTTAATATAGAGACTAAAGTCCAAAAAACCGACCCGATCCCCAAGGTTTTTCCAGATTGGCCAGCAATAATCCCACATTAAATATGTGATTTTTATATTATCATTTTTATCATAAGAACTGGAATTATTAAGATCAATTTCCCCCAGTATATTGGAATGAGGCAGATCTCGCGCCAGGTTTCCCGGCAGGCCCAGCTGCAAAATTCGATCATTGATATGAATACGGTATTTGCGCAGTCGCCGACCCGCTCCAGTTTTTAAAAATAACCCCATTATATTTTTGCTCGCTTAAAATTCCAGAATTTCCAGTCCCGCCATAGCCCCGTTCCCGTATAGGGCAGGGTATGGGGGCTTAAATGGGAGGGTCC
>JALUTJ010000120.1 GCA_027057985.1 Chromatiales bacterium | reverse complement strand
CAGGCTAAAGGTGTATTCGCGCCGTGAATGGCGCAGATTGTTTACTGCTGGAAATGGTACTGGTTTTTCCCGTTTTTTTTCGAGAGGTACATTGCTGCATCAGAGACTTTGATCAGCGCATCGATATCCGCACCATTATCCGGGTAAAGCGCGATTCCAATACTGGCACCGATAGAAACCTTGTTGCCGGAGAGGTTAATAATTTCTCCCAGCACCTTTATGACCTTCTGCGCAACAATCGCCGCACCATCGGCGTTATTCAGTTCTTCAAGAATAATGGTGAACTCATCACCACCCAGGCGCGCCACGGTATCTTCCTTGCGTACGCACTTTAAAAGGCGATGAGCTACATGAATCAGCAGGTCATCACCTGCCTGGTGACCAAAGGTATCATTCACATTTTTAAAACCATCGAGATCGATAAACAGCAGCCCGACTTTTTTCCCGCTGCGTGCTGCCCTGTTTATGGCATGTTGTAGGCGATCATTAAACAGCGCCCTGTTTGGTAAACTGGTAAGCTGATCAAACTGAGCCAGATACTCAATTCTTTCCTGTGCTCTTTTCTGTTCCGTCACATCCAGAAAAATCGAGATATACTGAATAACCTTTCCCTGCTCATCTTTTACTGCGTTGATATTATGTCTGGCCGGGAATACAGATCCGTCCTTACGCCGATCCCAGATCTCACCCGACCAGCGACCTTTTTCAGTAAGCGTCTTCCAGAATGACTGGTAAAAATTTTCATCATGCCGACCTGATTTCAGTATTTCACCGGGCGTCCTGCCAATAGCCTCTTCAGCACTGAAACCAGTACTCCGGGTGAATGCCTGGTTTACACGCAGTATCTTTTCTTCACTATCCGTGACGATAATGGATTCTGCTGTAAAATTGAAAACGTTATCTGCCAGTAATAATTTAAACTCGACTTCCTTCTTTTCCGTAACGTCCTGTAAAACACCAACCATGTTTTTTGCTTCACCATGGTCATCACGAAAAACTTCTCCATTTTCAGAAATAATCCGTTCTTCACCATTATCGAGAATAATGCGATGTTCCACACTATAAGGCTTGTTATATACAACCGCTTCATTTACCGCATTGACAACTTTTTCTTTATCATCCGGGTGAATATATTTAAGAAAATCTTCATACGTCACCTGCTTCCCTGGTTTAACAGCAAAAATCCGGTATGTCTCATCAGACCATAAAATTTTATTTGCTTTTATATCCCAGTCCCAGCTACCCATCTGCGTCAGTTGTTGTGCCCGTTTAAGCATGGTTTCATTACGATGTAATGCTTCTTCCGCGGTTTTCCGTTCAGATATATCCCTTAAACTAACCAGGGCAACATTTTCATCTTTTCGCCGGGTAAAACTTAAACTAATTTCAACCGGGAGTTCCTTGCCCTCTTTTGTCAGCGCAAGAAAATCCATATCGTGTCTTAGATCTCTGCTCTTTACTGTGCGGAAAGAATTTTCACGCATCTCTGTATGACGATCTCGATAACGGGAAGGCATAAGATTTTCAACGTTCATGCCGATTAGATCAGCCTTGTCATAACCAAAGATCGTAAATGCTTTCTGGTTAGCCTCGGTGATATTACCCCTGCTATCAACAATCAGGGTGGCATCGGGTGCTGATTCAAATAAATCAGCAAGATATTCACCTGATTCCTCAAGTACAGCGCTCATACGAGTGATATAT
>JALUTJ010000119.1 GCA_027057985.1 Chromatiales bacterium | reverse complement strand
CAGCCATGGTAATTTATTCAGATACTCGACCAGTTGATCGACCACGGTATCATTATCCGGGGTGGCGAGATATGAGATAAGATGAGCAGTAAATTCTTCAATAAGAATCATCTCGTCTTCGGTCAGCATCTTTTCCCGCCGTGCCAGTTCGCGCAGGCCATTCTGGAATATCATGCAGACATCCATTAACCCCATTAACCCGGCTGTTGCAATCGACATCCCGAGTAATTCAATACGGTCGGCACAGAGATAAAAGGCGTGACTGAGACCAAAATCGTCATCTTCATCAACTGAGGAAAGATCGGAAATCAGTGCCGACATGGCATCGACAATTTCTTCCTGAACCGACTGGAATAGGTCACCATCAAATGGTGCCGTATCGACATCTTCTTCTATATCTGTTTTATTTTCGGCGACTGGCAATGTTTCAGCATCCTCTGTATGAGGCGTAAGGCGATTAGCATCCTCTGCAAACTCTAAACGCAGGCGCTCAATATCCTCATCTTTTATTCTGTAATTCCAGACAGGGTTCTGTAGCAGGGTGATAAGCAGATCACTGCTATGAGTATTACCCGGCTCTTCGATGCAGGCAAGAATCATCCCTGGCCAGACTTCAAACTGTTCCAGTTGTTCATCACTCAGCTTACCGCTTGATTTGATATGCTCAAGTACATCATGAAAAAGAATACAGGCATTTTGCAATGCAACATAATCTGCCTTTGCCAGTCGTAACCCAATTCGGGTTACCCGCTTGATATAGCTATCGATATATTGTTGCAGGAACGCTTCATCGTTACTGGCCTGAATCAGGGCAACAGTATCGTAGAGCTCAATAACAATATCCGATATTTCTTTTTCAATCTCGGCAGTATTCGCCATGAATTCGTCCTTATACAACTCAGGATGCTATTTTTGCAGTACTGCTATCAGCAGACATTACAATTTCAGGAATGGCTTCTTTTTCAGCTTCGACTTTATTCTCGACCTGGACTACCTCGGGACTGGCAACACCCGGCAGCTTGAATACCTGCACTGCCTTCAGCAGGCCACGCGCATATTCAACCAGTCGTTTGGTTTGTACAGTCTGCATCTGCAATTGTTCACTGGTCTTTTTAGTGGAGTTCAGAATCTGGTTAGCATGAAGCTGTAGTTTACGGGTAATATTCACCTGGTCAGCTGAACTTTCGGCTATCTGATGAACCGATGCTACCAGATCCTTGGTACTGTTCTGTGTCTGCCGCATCTGTTCACCGGCTTTTTCTGCCAGCTGGCTTCCTTCAACCACCTGGCTGATTACACCATTCATGGTTTCAACCGTATCGGCTGTTTCAACCTGAATATTTGATACCAGGGTCGAGATTTGTTGTGTCGCATCACGGGCGTTTTCAGCCAGTCGTTGAACCTCGTCAGCAACCACTGCAAAGCCACGACCCGCTTCACCGGCGGATGCGGCGTGCATACTGGCGTTCAATGCCAGGATGTGTGTTCTTTCAGAGATACTGTTGATCAGGTTAACCGCGCGGCTGATTTCCTGGGAACGTTCACCCAGACGCTTAATCCGCTTTTCTGCCTTGTGAATGGTTTCACGAATACTGAACATACCCTCAACCGTACCGGTTACCGTATCCATCGCAGTATCGGTCGTTTGAATGGCATTCTCGGCTTCCTGGTTACAGGAGCGGGCAAGGTCAGCAATATGTCCCAT
>JALUTJ010000118.1 GCA_027057985.1 Chromatiales bacterium | reverse complement strand
GGTGACTTTACGACACGTAAAATTGAAAACGTAATTGAAATTATTACCGACGATGTCAATGCCGTGATTGCATTTCTGATTGAAAATAATGTTTCACTCTCAAGTCTGCAAATCAGGGCACGTACCCTGGATGATCTTTTCCTTGAACTGACCGGGCGAGGGTTACGTTCATGATAATGCCGATACAGCGCTTCCGTGCCTTACTAAAAACACGTAATAAGGAATTCTGGCGTGACAGGTCTTCACTGGCGTGGAACCTGTTAATGCCAATCCTGATCGTGGCGGGACTTTCCTTTGCTTTTACTGGTGATATTGGCAATGAATACAAGGTTGGTGTGATTAACCAGCAACAGGCTACACCTGCTGCAAAACAGTTTCTTAAACTTCGCTATATCGAATTCTATAATGTAGATAATACCCCGCAGGCAATACAAACGGCTATTAGCAAGGTACAGCGGCACCAGGTGGATATGTTACTGGATGCGAAAAAGCAGCATTACTGGATTAATACTGAATCACCGAAAGGTTATCTGGTCGAAAAAATTATTCATTCACAAAATGATAGCAGTTTTAAAAAACAAACCGTCAGCGGTCGCAAGATACGTTATATCGACTGGGTAATCCCCGGTATCCTCTCCATGAACATGATGTTCAGTGCCTTGTTTGGCGTTGGCTTCGTCATTGTCCGCTACCGGAAAAATGGTATGTTGAAACGACTCAAGGCAACTCCGGTCACGCCATTTGAATATCTTTCAGCACAGGTCGTTTCACGATTGACACTGATTATGATCGTTACAGCCTTTGTCTTTTTTGCCACCCATCTCTTTGTTAACTTTGTGATGAACGGTTCCTACCTGTTACTTTTTACCGTTTTTGCCCTGGGAGCGCTGAGTATGATCAGCATGGGACTGATTATCGCGGCACGTATCAGTAGCGAGGAAACCGCGGGCGGACTGCTCAACCTGTTTAGCTGGCCGATGATGTTTTTCGGCGGTGTCTGGTTTTCGCTGGAAGGTTCGGCACCATTTATGCAGCATATTGCCGAGATATTTCCCTTAACCCATGTCACTGCCGCGGCTCGGGCGGTGATGATCGATGCGGCTTCATTTGTCGACATTAGCTATGACTTGTCAATTCTTGCGCTGCAAACCATCGCCTTTATGTTCCTGGGTGCCTGGTTCTTCCGTTGGGAATAAAGAGAAATTTTCAGGCATAAAAAAAGCCCCATCAAGGGGCTTTTTTTATTTGAACAGGTTTTACTTGATTTCAATTTTTGCCTTGCTACGTAATTTCATAACGTATTCGGCAAGACGTTGACGTTGAATCAGTGGGCGAATTTGCTCTTTCACATCTTCGAACTTTGGCAGTTCACGGGTGCGTGAATCTTCAAGCTTGATAACGTGATAACCAAACTGGGTTTTTATCGGCTTCTGGGTAATTGTGCCTTTTTTAAGTTTAGCAACGGCCTTTGCAAATTCAGGTACCATACGTGAAGCGGTAAACCAGCCAAGATCACCGCCTTGCTTAGCGGAAGGACCGGTAGATTCTTTTTTCGCCAGATCAGCAAAGTCTGCGCCATCATTTAATTTTTTAATGATTTCTCTGGCTTTTGATTCTGATTTTACAAGGATATGACGTGCCTTGTATTCTTTTGGATCGGCCTTACCAATCTGTGCATCATAGACTTTCTTCAGTTCCTTATCAGTAATTGGC
>JALUTJ010000117.1 GCA_027057985.1 Chromatiales bacterium | reverse complement strand
TGAACTCATGGCCAGCTTGTAGGCATGGTCGCCAAAGGTTTGCTTTGCCGCCTGCACCTCGGCAATATCACCGGCAGGAGTTGAAGTACCATGTGCATTGACATAATTAACTTCATCCGCGTTAATACCGGCGTCATTGAGTGCATTAGTCATACAACGGCTAGCACCTTCACCACCTTTTGAAGGCGATGTCATGTGATAGGCATCACCACTCATACCAAAACCGATCACTTCAGCATAAATTTTGGCACCGCGTTTCTTCGCGTGTTCGTATTCTTCCAGTACAACAACACCAGCGCCATCACCGAGAACAAAACCATCACGGTCTTTATCCCATGGTCGACTTGCAGTTTGGGGATCATCATTACGACAGGAAAGTGCACGGGCTGCGGCAAAACCACCCAGTCCCAGCGCCGTGGTGGCAAACTCGGCACCACCTGTGATCATTACGTCGGCATCGCCATGCTGAATCATGCGCGCCGCATCACCAATACTATGTGTTGCCGTTGCGCAGGCAGTTGAGATGGCATAATTCGGCCCCTTGAAACCATAACGAATCGAGAGGTTACCCGAAATCATATTGATAATAGCTGCAGGAATCATGAAAGGCGAAATCTTGCGTGGACCACCTGCACTGTATTTTTCATAGTTGTTTTCTATCGTTCCCAGGCCACCGATACCGGAACCAATGGCAACACCAATGCGATCGGCATTTTCCTCGCTGACTTCCAGGGCTGAATCTTCAATGGCTTCTATTGCGGCGGCAATACCGAAATGGATAAAAGAATCCATCTTGCGTGCATCCTTGGCAGACATGATCGAGGTGACATCGAAGTTCTTAACCGAAGCACTAAACTGGGTAGAAAAGCTGGAAACATCGAAACTGGTAATGGTTTCAATACCGCTTTTTCCTGCCAGGATATTTTTCCAGCTTTCCTCAACAGAATTCCCCACGGGGGATAACATTCCCATCCCGGTTACAACAATACGACGCTTAGACATAAAAGATTCCCAACTTGTAATTCAGAGTTATAAAAATTTTAGACTGGCAGAAAATAAAAAACCGCAGCCATAATGCAAGGGATCTGCAATATGGTGCGGCTCTTGAATGCTGTACTAACGATTAGCTGTGATCGTTGATGTATTTAACAGCTTCAGCAACAGTGGTAATTTTTTCTGCATCTTCATCAGGAATTTCAGTTTCAAATTCTTCTTCAAGAGCCATTACCAGTTCAACCGTATCAAGTGAATCAGCACCCAGATCGTCTACGAATGAAGCATCCTTGGTGACTTCTTCTTCTTTAACGCCTAATTGCTCAACTACGATTTTTTGTACACGTTCTTCAATGCTGCTCATTTTGGTCAATTCCTCCGGTTTATATATTCGTATTGACGCTGCGGGCGGTATTGTATTGTAAACGCCCGTCAGATTCCACATTCATGGCAATTTTAGCCAAATTTATCACAAATTTTAATTTATTATCTTTAATATCAATAAGTTATAGAAAGTTTATGCTCAAAAAACAGGCAGTTTGTATAAAAAATACACAAGACCTGTTCTAAAGCCTTAGCTCATGTGCATACCACCGTTCACATGCAGGGTTTCACCCGTAATATAGGCTGCTTCAGGCGATGCCAGGAAGGCGACAGCATGCGCAATTTCTGCCGCATCACCCAGTCGATTCAGCGGAATCTGGCCTAACAGAGCTTCACGTTGTGCCTCTGGTAAGGCCCGGGTCATATCGGTATCGATAAAGCCGGGTGCAACCACGTTAACGGTAATACCACGAGAACCCACCTCGCGAGCCAGCGACTTACTAAAACCGATGACACCAGCCTTGGCAGCAGAATAATTGGCCTGCCCAGCATTGCCGGTAACGCCAACCACGGAGGCAATACTGATAATACGGCCTTTCTTCGCCTTCATCATGCCACGCAGGCAGGCCTTGCTGACACGGAAAATCGAGCTGAGATTGGTGTTCATAATGTCTTCCCACTCGCTGTCCTTCATACGCATCACCAGGTTGTCACGGGTAATGCCGGCATTATTGACCAGGATAGTCGGCGCAGCAAACTCTTCACCAATTTTTGCCACGGTGTCATTGATACTGTCGGCGTCGGTCACATTCATGACCATACCTTTTCCGTTAATATTGTTTTCTTTCAGATAGTTAGAGATGTTTTCTGCACCACTTTCTGAGGTGGCAGTACCAATCACCGTGGCCCCTTTTTCGCCCAGCGCCAGTGCGATTTCCTTACCAATGCCACGGCTGGCACCGGAAACAAAAGCAATTTCATTTTCTAAAGACATAGTCCTGTTCTCCTGAAGATTGTTCTACTATGCCAGGGCAGCTTCGATACTGGCAGCATCAATCAGTGCTGCCGTTGCCATGGCCCGGTTAATTCGTTTATTCAGCCCCATCAGCACCTTGCCGGGACCACATTCAACCACGCTATCAACCCCTTCTGCCGCCATCTTCTCGATGGTTTCAACCCAGCGTACCGGGCTGTAAAGCTGGCGTTTGAGCGCATCACGGATATCTGCCTCGCTCTCTGCAACGCTGACATCAACATTATTGATAACGGGAACAGCCGGTGTGGCAAAACGGATACCTTCGAGCACCTCGGCCAGATTTTCGGCAGCCGGTTTCATCAGAGCACAGTGCGATGGCACACTAACGGGCAGCTCCAGGGCGCGTTTGGCCCCCTTTTCTTTTGCTAGCACGGTGCCCCGCTCGATGGCAGATTTGTGCCCGGCAACCACCACCTGACCCGGTGAGTTGAAGTTGACTGGCTCCAGCACATCACCTTCTGCGGCTTCTTCGCAGACCTGGCGTACGGTATCATCATCCAGGCCAAGAATGGCGGCCATGGCGCCGGTACCCGCGGGCACGGCCTCCATCATGAATTTACCACGCTGTGACACCAGCTTGATGGCATCACTAAAGTCCAGGCTACCGGCACAGACCAGTGCGGTATATTCACCAAGGGAATGCCCGGCCATCATGGCTGGCATGGCACCACCCTTTGCCTGCCACACACGCCAGGTAGCAACACCGGCTGCCAGCATGGCGGGTTGTGTAATATCGGTACTATTGAGTTTTTCGGCAGGCCCTTCCTGAACAACCGACCAGAGATCATAACCGAGTGCATCGGCCGCCTCGTTAAATGTTGCCGAAACTTCAGTAAAATTTTCAGCCAGGTCTTTTAACATGCCCACGGACTGTGAGCCCTGACCCGGAAAGACAAAAGCTTGTGACATGCCAGATCCTTTTTTCTTTATTAGTATTTGATTAATGCAGAGCCCCAGGTGAATCCACCACCAAAGGCTTCAAGTAATATGGTTTCACCACGTTTGATACGTCCATCACGTACCGCCTCGTTCAGTGCCAGTGGCACGGATGCTGCCGAGGTATTGCCCTGTTCATGCACGGTGACGACAACATTATCCATCGACATACTGAGTTTTTTTGCCGTGGCATTGATAATACGAATATTCGCCTGGTGCGGTACCAGCCAGTCAAGATCGGTTTTTTCCAGGTTATTCGCCGCCAGGGTCTCATCAACGATGCGTCCCAGGGTATTCACCGCCATTTTGAAAACCTCGTTCCCTTTCATCTGCATATGCGCTTTGCCAGACTGGAATAACTCAGGATTTTCGGAAACACCAGCCGGAACAGTCAACAGTTCCTTGTACTTGCCATCGGCATGCAGGTGAGTAGATAGCACACCCGGTTCATCACTGGCCTGAAGTACAACCGCACCGGCACCATCACCAAACAGAACACAGGTGGTGCGATCGCTCCAGTCAACGGTACGCGACATGGTTTCGGCACCGATCACCAGTGCTGTTTTATGGCTGCCGCTTTTAATAAATTTATCGGCCACACCCAGGGCATAAACAAAACCGGTACACACGGCCTGCACATCGAATGCGGCACAGCCATGAATATCGAGCCTGTCCTGTAACAGGCAGGCGGTACTGGGAAAGACACGATCTGGCGTGGTCGTGGCAACAATAATCAGATCGATATCATCTTTGCTGACAGCGGCGGCTTCCATGGCATCGCGCGCAGCATGCTCAGCCAGATCACAGGTGGTTTCATTATCGGCAACGATATGACGCTTTTTTATCCCGGTGCGTTCAGTAATCCATTGATCCGAAGTATCAACGATCTTTTCCAGGTCAGCGTTTGTCATGACTTTTTCCGGCAGGTATCCCCCTGTTCCGGTAATTTTTGAATAGATCAACTTGCTTGCCTCGTGGCTAATAGGTTTTCCAGTTTACGGCTAATCAAAGAAGGTACATCTTTTTCGGCTTCAAGCATGGCAACATGAATCGCATTGGAAAATGAATAGGCATCTGCACTGCCATGACTTTTTACCACAATCCCTTTCAGCCCCAGGAAACTGGCACCGTTATACTCACGGGGATCAACGCGGCGTTTAAATCGTTTTAATGTTGGCAGGGAAAGCAACGCAGCTAATCTTGAGAACAGCCCTGCCCTGTATTCTTCCTTGAGGAAGCTGGTAATCATCTTTGCGGCGCCTTCGGTGGTTTTCAGCATGACATTACCGATAAATCCGTCACAAACCACCACGTCCACGGCACCGAGGAAGATATCATCGCCTTCGACATAACCAATGTAATTAATATTGGCATCAGCCAGTAACTGTGCCGCTTCTTTAACCTGTTCGTTACCCTTGATTTCTTCTTCACCGATATTCAGCAAGCCGATGGTGGGTTTATCCAGTTCAAACACTGCTTCGGCCAGGGCATCACCCATAAAGGCAAACTCGAGTAAAGCTCGCGCCGGTGAATCGACATTGGCACCGAGATCGAGTACATGGGTAAAGCCAGTAGGATTATTGGCATTGGGAAGAACGGTACAGATGGCCGGGCGATCAATACCCGGTAAGGTCTTTAGTACAAAACGTGCCGTAGCCATCAGGGCACCGGTGTTACCGGCGCTCACCGCTGCCTGGGCACGGCCTTCCTTGACCAGGTTGATGGCCACGCGCATAGAGGAATCTTTTTTACCACGCAGGGCAAGGGAAGGCAGTTCATCCGACCCCACGACCTGGCTGGCATGTTGAATTTCTAATCGTGAAGCAAAGGGCTTTTCTGCACCTGCGAGTTGCTGGCGGATTTTATCTTCATCGCCAACCAGTATCAGGGACAGATGTTTATATTTTTTCAGGGCATCGAGCGCTGCCGGTACCACGATGGGTACGCCGAAGTCGCCACCCATGCAATCCAGTGATATCGTTACCTGAGATTTACTCATGAATTTTAATATCCATTTATAAGCAAATACGGGATACAGTTTCCCGTATCCCGTAAATACATCATTATTATTTTATCTGGCTTTGCAATTGTGCGTGCAAAGAGCAAACAGATGCAGCTGGGGGATTACTCGCCCTTGCCTGCAACGACTTTTTTACCGCGGTAATAACCATCAGCACTAACATGATGACGGCGATGTGTTTCACCCGAAGTCGGCTCGATTGACAGTGCGCTGCCAGTCAGTGCATCGTGAGAACGACGCATGCCGCGACGTGATGGAGATTTTTTGTTCTGTTGTACAGCCATGATTAAGCCTCGTCTTGCTTATTAATCTTTCTTTAAGTTTGCAAGAATATCAAACGGGTTATCCTGTCTGACATCCTCAGTGTTCGTTTCTGTTTCACCCTGTTCGTACACATTATGTGACTCAACATCCACAGGACACTCCTGCTGGGGATGCTTTGCGACCACCGGCATGACAAGGAGAATTTCATCCTCGATCAGGTCCGACAGCATGGTCGGCGTTTCTTCAACCAGCGTCGCTTCATAACC
>JALUTJ010000116.1 GCA_027057985.1 Chromatiales bacterium | reverse complement strand
GGCGTTTCTCAAGTCGCTGTAAAAAGTCCTGCCTGATATCCCGGTGTACTACCACGTAATCCGGCGCAATACAGGTTTGCCCGGCATTGAGGAACTTTCCATAAACGATACGTCTTACCGCCATATCCAGATCGGCATCCCTGTGCACCACGCAGGGGCTCTTACCACCGAGTTCGAGTGTAACCGGCGTCAGTTGTTTTGCTGCTGCACTCATTATAATTGAACCTACACGTACACTGCCGGTAAAGAAAATATGATCAAACTTCTGTTGCAATAACAGGGTAGTTTCCTCCACCGCACCCTCAACACAGGCCACGAAACCTGGTTCAAAAGTTTTATCGATCAGTTTTTTTATCACGCGACTGGTTGTCGGCGTTTGCTCCGAGGTTTTCAGCACCACGGTATTCCCTGCTGCTATTGCGGCAATCAGTGGCGCAATACTCAGTCCAAAGGGATAATTAAACGGGGCAATCACCAGATTCACCCCCAGTGGTTGATAGTAAACCTGGCTACGACCTGGCCACATCACAAACGGGGTTCGCACCCGCTTTACTTTCATCCATTTTTTCAGGCTGGAAATGGTTTCATTGATATCCATCAAAACAAAACCAGTTTCTCCAATAATACTTTCGAATACCGGTTTGCCGAGATCTTTTTGCAATGCATCCAGCAGCTCATCTTCGAACTCATATATCGCTGCCCTGAGTTTTTTTAACTGCTGTAGTCGAAAAGCATAAGCCAGGGTCTTACCTGTTTTAAAAAACTGGTGCTGTGCCTGCACGATTTCGATAATTGTCTGCCTGTCCTGCATTTTTATCACCCTGAAAAATAAATCTGTTCTACCTGATGATAGAGTATATCTTTTCATACCGGGTCTGTTGCAAAATATTTACTACCTCAGCCTTTAAAACTGGCCATAATGACATAAACTTAAATAATAAGTATTAACACAGGTAATCGAGATGACCAGTATCCAGATAGGCCCGGATGATGCAGCTACCCGTTCTGCCCAGGTAGATAATAAAAAACCTGCGGTGACAGGTCCTGTACAGCCGGTCAAACCTGCCAGACCGGTGCAGATATCCGAGCCCGGACAGCGTCTGCAGCCGGTGCAACACCAGCCTCATGCCTGTATTCGCTGGCAACGTCGCCATGAAGACCGGCGCAAGGTTGATATCCCGGTTTTACTCGACACCCGCAGCTACCACGACCGGCGCACCCATTCCCAGCATAGCCCGGATACCGAAAAAACGTTGCACGGGATTGATAAAAAAGTCTGAGCTTAAGTATATCCACCCCTTTTTCACCGCAAAGGCGCGAAGAACGCAAAGTTTATTTTTACGGGTAAGAGGATATTTTGCAGCAAAATGTTATGAGCGACCGTCGATTTCAGGGATGAAATCGTCGAGCAGCCAGGGATGGCGAATAGCGTGTCGCGAATAATGTTTTGCGAGAAAAATATCCGTGGATTCCGTTATTTTGTCAGATTGAAATCTGACCACCTACATAAAAATAACTTTGCGTTCTTCGCGCCTTTGCGGTGCAAAAAACTCAATCGACAAAAGGCCCGTGCTGTCTTATTGGTTCATGATGTGGTTTTCCCATGCACAGCATAAACTCGCTGTCCTTTTCAGCATGAATATCAAGCTTTTGAGTTTCTTCAAAGAAAAAAGCTTCCCGTGCGTTTAGCTTATGGCTATTGATACTTAATACACCGT
>JALUTJ010000115.1 GCA_027057985.1 Chromatiales bacterium | reverse complement strand
ATCCAGCAGCTGGATTTTGCCCCGCTGTTGCCTGATAAGCCCCTGTTTTTCAAACTGTTTTAGCTGGCGACTGATCACCTCGCGTGCACTGCCCAGTTCGGTGGCCAGTGCCTGGTGAGTGATATTGACGGGATTATTATTTTGCTCGGCAAGAAAACGTGCCAGCCGAGCCTGGATATGCTCAAAGTTGATGGACTCCACCAGTGAAATCACATCGGCAAGGCGCTGGCCGTAGGTATTGAAAACAAAGGTACGAAAGGACTCCGATTCGGCCAGGCCCTGATGAAACACCGCTGCGGGGATGGCGAGGGCCTCGACCTCGGTTTCGGTAATGCCTTCGGCAGGGTAGCGGGTCTTGCCCAGCAGGCAGGAGGTTGTCAGCACACAGGATCCGCCTTGCTGCACCCGGTACAGCACGATCTCCCGGCCACTGGCATGGCGGGCGATAACCTTGATGCTGCCCCGAATGACCAGCAGGTAACTGGCGCAGTCATCACCCTGGTGAAAGGCAACCTGGTTGGCCGGCAGGGTCACAATATTAAACTGTGCTGCCATGGCCGGAGACTGTTCCTTCAGTATCGGGAACAGGGTTTGCCAGTCAGGATAGATTTGTGCCTCGGGCATTAGTCCTGGTGGGTCATATCCTGTCCGCAGCACATGGGCGATTTGATCTTGCCGTGACCATCGGGACATTCAGAAACATGCACGGTTTCTCCGCTCTCGGTCTGAATACTGCTGTGCACCAGTTCCTTGTCACATTTACCGCAGGTGAGGGTACCGATACTCATGCCACAGACTTCACAGGTATATATTGCCATTGTTGCTCTCCTTCAAAATAACCGATTGCTTTAGTCAAACATACAGGTTTATTGTAGAAGATAAAAGGGGCAGGGGTGAAGAAATCATGAGCGTTTTTCAACCTGGTAGTGCTGAGCCAGATACTGCACGACGGCATCTTGCTTACCCTTGAACACCACTCGATCCGATTTTTTTTCCAGCTGGAAGTCATACATTGGATCATAGTATTCGATAAGCAGGGTTTCTATCCATTGCCTGTGCGCATCGATATTCCCGCTTCGGTGTTGCTGCATGGCCTCTTCGAGTTGCTGGCGCAGAATTTTATGCCGCTGGCCACCGAGACGTTTCCTGATTTTATCGACGGCATCGAACAGTTGTTGTTGCCAGTGCTGCCAGCCTTCTGCCTCGTTGTAGTGTTGCTGGTGTTCTTTTAATGATTCAATGATGTATTCCTGGAAAATAATATCGATACGTTCAGGCGTATCTACTTCAAGCACGACGACCGGTGCCTGTTTCATTTTTTCAATCAGGATTTCGGGTAAACGACGTGAGCCGATATTACCGCCTTCATCTTCCAGCACGATATACGAGTAATGCTGTGCCTGCAGTTTTAACAGGGCAATGGATAACTGGTTTTCGATATCGATTTGCGCAGGCTGTGGTGTAACATGTTTACCAAAAACCGAGCCACGATGATGGTAAATCCCTTCGAGATCAACCTGCTGCACCAGCTTCTGCAGGAAAAGGGTTTTACCACTGCCGGTGCGACCACTGAGCAAAACCGGTTGCAGTTGTTGCAGGCTTTCTTCGAGAGTATCGATAAGGAATCGGCGCAGTGCCTTGTAGCCACCCTTGACCCGTGGATAAACAATTCCGGTTTGATCATAAATCCACTGCTGTGTGATCTTCGAACGCATACCGCCACGAAAGCAGTACAATACACCCTGCGGGTACTGTTTTACGAACTCGGCCCATTTTTCAACCCGCTGTGCCTTTGTCTCACCCTGCACCAGCTGGTGCCCCAGCTCAATCGCGGCATCCTGCCCCTGTTGCTTGTAACGGATGCCGATCTCGGTTCTTTCTTCATCATTGATTAAAGGGACATTGATCGTATGTGGAAAGGCGCCCTGTTCAAATTCCACCGGTGCACGCACATCCAGCAGTGGTGTGTCACGCAGAAACAGCTCACGGTAATTATCAACCTGGGGGAGATCGTCAAACTCGGTGCTCATGGTCAGATAACTTCGATCAGGATATCCTGATCAGCTGCTTTTTCTTTCAGTTCGCCCAGCGGTTGTAAATCAAGCTGCTGTTTTTTCGCTTCGGCGATAAAGGCATCACGATGCTCTTTTTTTACCGCCAGCAGAAGGCCGCCGGAGGTTTGTGGATCACAGAGAATTTTTTGTTGCTGTTCTGTCATGCTGCCGATCCTGTGGCCATAACTGTCGAAGTTACGCTGTGCACCGCCGGGGGAACAGCCCAGTGCCAGGTAGTTTTCAACCTCGGCCAGTTTGGGTACGGCCTGGTAATCCACCACGGCCTGAACATTGCTGCCTTCACAGATTTCGGTGAGGTGACCGAGCAGGCCAAAACCGGTGACATCGGTAATGGCGGTAACATAAGGCAGGCGGGCAAATGCTGCCCCAGCCCTGTTCAGTTGCAGCATGGTTTCAACCGCGATACGGGCATGTTCGGGTTTGAGCACCTTGTTTTTTTCTGCGGTGGTCAGAATACCGATACCCAGTGGCTTGGTAAGAAAAAGATCGCAACCGGCCGTGGCCTGGTTGTTGCGCTTGATATACTGGTTTTCCACCTGCCCGGTGACAGCCAGACCAAAGATAGGCTCGGGCGCATCGATAGAATGTCCACCGGCAAGCGGGATACCGGCCAGTTTACAGGCATGACGACCGCCTTCGATTACCTGGCTGGCAATATCACTGCCGAGTTTCTTGATGGGCCAGCCAAAGATGGCGATGGCCATTAACGGGTTGCCGCCCATGGCATAGATATCACTGATGGCATTGGTGGCCGCAATCTGGCCAAATTCAAACGGGTCATCGACAATCGGCATAAAAAAGTCCGTGGTGCTGATTACCGAACTGCCATTGCCGAGATCATAAACCGCCGCATCGTCCTTGCTTTCGTTACCGACCAGCAGGCGCGGATCATACAGTGG
Organism: Chromatiales bacterium; assembly: GCA_027057985.1. Classification (GTDB taxonomy): domain Bacteria; phylum Pseudomonadota; class Gammaproteobacteria; order UBA6429; family Thiohalophilaceae; genus JAGLTQ01. Next base: position 2,887 of record JALUTJ010000115.1, on the reverse strand, counting down.
CTCACCACTGGCGGTGAGCATTTCCTCAAGCATTGCCGGGGCAATTTTACATCCACAGCCTGCACCGTGGCTGTATTCCGTGAGTTTAATGGTTGTCATTACGAACTTTCCGTTTTCCCGTTGATTTTAAAGGGTCTATTGTACGCGTATTTTGTGGATTGTCTGCTAATATGCCCTTAATGTCGTGTTAAAATCAATCTCATTTTTCCCGGGCGGGTTTATCGTATGTCTGAGCAGTCTATCGCAGAAGGTATTGTTGTGACCACGGGCGGTGCTAAAGCGGCGGCGCAGGCGGATCAGCAAAAGCTGCTGCCTGTCTATCTTGCCAGTATGCGCCAGCGTTTCAAGAACGAAATCAATCGCCTGACCCGGGGGCAGGCCATGCGACAGATGATTCAGTCGCATCCCGAGGCGGCCGAACTCAGTTTTCTTCTCAGCTATCTTTATGCCTGGCACTGGCTGCGGCATAACGTGCATCCCGGCTATATCGAACAGGTACTGGCAACCTTCCGTGGTGCCCGCTTTGCTTTTTTAATGGACCTGTTGCTCATGCCAACGGCTGAAGCTTTTGTACAGGGTTATATTCAACACTGGCAGGACAGCAGCGAAGGGCCGCAGCAACGTGATGAGTTACTCATCCTGCTGGCTAAGCGGAATAACGATGCACAACAACTACAGCAGGATGTGCTTGCCCTGTGGCAATCGCTGAATCTGTTTACCGATAATTACAAGGTACAGTTCAAGCAGGTGGCACGTGATGAACGTGATCGTTACCAGGGCATGCTGGGAAAAGAAGATAGAGAACGCCTGGCACTGGTAGATGCCCTGCCCGATGTGCTACAGCAATCGCAGCATTACAGCAAGCTGGGGATTATCCCGGCCATGGGTTGCCCGCAAACCTGCCGGCATTGCATGTTTACCTGGCGTCCGCCGCGTAGCAAGCAGGAAGATCCGCAGAAAGTGTTTTCACTCGTTGATGCACATACCGATAGCGTACTTTTTACCGGAGGTGATCTTACCCGGCAGCTGGATTACTTTTATCAGGCTATTCGCAGTATGCGGCATATTAAAAATTTTGCCATTCTGCTTAATGGTGATTTTGCAAATACGCCAAAACAAACACATGAAATACTCGCTGCTATGGCAGAGGCGATTCGTTCTCGCCCGGGAAAATGGCCCAGGGCAAAAGTGCTGTTACAGATCAGCTTTGATGAGTTTCACCAGGAAGTCTATGCCGATAAAAATGGCCTGCTTGCCGAGCGTATTCCGGTCAGCAAGATTGCTAATATCGTTGCCGCCTATCCGCGATATGCTGCGCAGATTCAGCTTGCTCTGCTGCATAAACAGACCAGTCTGAATTTCTCGGAGGATGTTTTGAAAAAAGGCGTGGTTGCCCGTCTTGCCGCTGAGCTGGCCGAACGAGGTTTCCAGGTGCAGGTTACCGATATGCAGGCCTCGCCGCGTTTAAAACATAACCCGTTAAACCCGCATAGAAAGGAAAAAATCCTCAAGGATGTGACTTTTGTGCTGGATAAACATCCCACTGCACCAGTGCTGCTAACCAGCTCGACCATCGATGGCTATGGCCGTGCTGCGTTGCTGGATGAATGGGAAACGGTGAAAGAAAAAGACCTGTTGCATGAGGTGATCACTCGTGGGCCGCCGCCCGGTGAATCTTTTGATATCGACATGATGGTCTGGTTCAATGGCTGGGTTACCCTGTTTAACGCGGTGCACATTTGCCTAGGGGATCACTACCTTGAAGGTTTTGATATTATTATGGCAAGACAGCAAAAGGATCCTTTAAGCCAGGCATTACAGCGAATGGATAAAGTTCTGCTCAAACTTTACAGCGAGATACGAGATGACCTGGATCAGCAGATTGAAAAAGCAACCGGGCCACATCACCTGTTTCATGCGCTCACCGAGGAAGCAGAAGTGAGGCTACATATGACGCGTCGTTTAATCGAAGGGGTGACGGATCTTCGTTCGAGTATCAAAGAGCAACTCTCTTATGGCAGATAATAAAAAACAGGCGGTACAGTTTATCTATGCCGATCGGGAATTACTGTTGCAGGTCGCTGATCTTCTTTCTGCCCCGGTAGAGGTTATTGTCAATGCCGCCAATAGCAGCTTAGCGCATGGCGGTGGTATTGCCGGACAAATTGTTGCTCGTGGTGGCGAGATTATTCAGCAGCAGAGTGACCAGTTTATAAAAGAGCATGGCACGCTCGAAAGCGGCATGGTGGCGATCACCTCGGCCGGCAAACTGCCATTTCGTGCAATTATTCATGCAGTTGGTCCGGTCAATGGTGAAGGGGATGAGCAGCGCAAGATTCAGCAGGCAGTAGCCCGTTCACTGCAACTCTGTGATATGCATGACTGGAAATCAATCGGTTTTCCAGCGATAAGCACCGGCATTTTTTCTGTTCCCATTGAAGTTTCTGCAGCGGCTTTTTTTCATGCCATTACCTCTTACTGGGATGCCCGTATCGATCATAACCCGCAAAAGATTATGATTTGTTTAACGCAGAATAATTTTGAACCTTTCGTGCATGCCTTTCGTGCGGCATCGATGCAGAAAAACGAACAGGGTCAGCCATTACAGTTTAAAACAGGGGATGAGAGTCCGCCTGAAGTGGGTGTGGTTGAACTGAATGAACAGGATCTTGTCGGGCAGGACAATAGCGATATTGATGACTGGTTTAAATAACCCGCTAGTGGTTGCTCAGGCTTTAGTCTGACAATAATTGTCGGCTAAAGCGCAGTGGAGCCGATAAAAAAAGCTCTGTCGGTTCCTTCGCCTTGCTCCTTGAACCAACCTGGCTGAGCCAACCTATGACTTTTTTCTTTGCGTCTTTGTTAAAAGTAATATTCAAATTCATTT
>JALUTJ010000114.1 GCA_027057985.1 Chromatiales bacterium | reverse complement strand
GACACTTTGATCTCACCGCAAAGGCGCTGAGGCCGCAAAGAAATATTTTGTAGACCAGCGTAGATACTGACTTCTGTCTAACAACAAAATATGTGGAGACGTGGAGGACACAGGATATTCAGCAGGGAAACTTGACGAGCGACCGTCGATTGCCAGGACGGCAATCGTCGAGCGGCCAGGGATGGCGAACAGCGTGTCGCGAATCGAGATTTTCCGAATGAATATCCGGAAAAATCCAGCATACACGCCGATAAATAATTTCACCGCAAAGACGCAGAGGTCGCAAAGTAATATTTTTGTAGACCAGTGTAGATTCCTATCAGGCTTCTGCTGTATCCAGTGCTTCATCAATGGCTTTTTTCAGCTCACCCTTCTGGTACATTTCCAGAGTGATATCACAACCGCCAACCAGTTCACCATTAATATAAACCTGCGGGAAAGTCGGCCAGTCCTGATAACGTGGCAGGTTTTCAAAGATTTCCGGATCCATCAGCACGTTAACATGTGCGAATTCACGTCCGCAGGCCTGTAAAGCCTGTGCAGCACGGCTGGAAAAACCACACTGAGGCATTTGCGGTGTACCTTTCATAAAGATAACAACCGGGTTACTTTTTACAATCTGGTCAATTCGTTCCAAAACATCCATCTCAGTACCTCAATTTTTTAGTGAGTGGTTTAAAAATAATAATGCGACTATACCTGACTTTACCGGCAAATACCATAGTATTTTGCTAGGTTATTAGCCACATATTTAAAATCTGTCAGTCCTATATAGGGGAGTTATTCCTGGTTTCAAGCGGTATCGAGGTGTGTCTGGAACCAGAGTTCCAGCAGGGCCAGGTGCCACAGCTTACTACCGCGCAGGTTGGTAAAGTGTTTATCCGGCTCGGCCAGCAATTTCTCGACATAGGCTCGTTCAAAGACACCCCGCTCACGACAGGCCTGTGAATCAAGGATATCACGCATAAAATCGAGGAATTCACCCCGCACATATTTCAGCGCCGGCATCGGGAAATAGCCTTTGGGTCGATCGATCACCGCATCTGGCACCAGGCCACGGGCTATGCGTTTCAGCACTGCCTTGCTACCAAGACCGCTTTTCAGACCCAGCTTCATTTCCGGGGGCATTTTTGCCGCCAGTTCTACCAGGTGGTGGTCAAGGAAAGGCACCCGCGCCTCCAGTCCCCAGGCCATTGTCATATTGTCTACCCGCTTCACCGGATCATCTACGATCAGGGTCGTGGTATCCATGCGCAGTACCCGATCGATAAATTCATCGGCATTGGCTTGCCCCAGCAGATCAGCCACGATTTGCGTGGTGTAATCTTCACCGCGATATGACTCGGTCACTGTCTGCAAAAATTCCTCGTGGGGACGATCAAAATAATAACGGGCAAAACGATCCACGTCCGAACCGTTGATATCTCGGTACATCAATGGGAACCAGAAATAACCGGCAAAGACCTCATCGGCGCCCTGCCCGCTCTGCACCACTTTGACCTGTTGCGAAACTTTCTCCGAGAGCAGATAAAATGCCACCGCATCCTGTCCCACCATGGGTTCAGACATATTCTGGATCGCCTCGGGTAAACGTGGCAGCACTTCACTGTTAGAAATAAGATATTTATGATGCCGGGTCTGATAACGCTCAACGACGAGGTCAGAGTATTCAAACTCACTGCCCTTTTCCTCCGGCTGATCTTCAAAACCAATTGAGAAGGTTAACAGATCTTTCACTCCTGCTTCGGCCAGCAGGGCAACCAGTAAACTTGAATCAAGCCCACCAGAGAGCAGCACACCCACCGGAACATCGGCGACATCGATTCGTTTTCTTACCGCTTGCTGCAGTGCATCGTGAATTTTATCGGTCCATTCTTCTTCGCTCAGTTCTTGTTCCGGACGGGTTGCATCAAGGAACCAGTAACGCTGATGATTTTCATTACCATCACTATCGATAGTCATCCAGGTGCCCGGCTCAAGTTTACGCACCCCGTTGATAATGGTACGGGGAGCCGGGATAACCGCATGCAGGGTAAACTGGTTATGCAATGCTACCGGGTCAATCGATTTATCAACATCACCGGTTGCCAGCAAGGCCTGCATATTGGAAGCAAAACGGAAATATTGATCTGTGTGTGAAAAATAAAACGGCTTGATACCCATGCGATCCCGTGCCACGTAAAGCTGTTTTTTCTTCTCATCCCAGATTGCAAAGGCAAACATACCATGCAGGTGTCTGGCACAATCCGTACCCCACTTATGATAAGCCTTGATAATGACCTCGGTATCGCCTTCACTCTGGAAGTTATAGCCTTCGTCGATAAACTGCTGACGCAGTTCCGGGTAATTATAAATGGCACCGTTAAAGACAATACTTAAACCCAGCTCACGATCATGCATGGGCTGATTGGAGTGTTCGCTTAAATCAATAATCGCAAGGCGACGATGCCCCAGAGCAATACGTTCGTGTTGCCAGGCATCACCAAAATCCGGCCCCCGTTTTTCCAGTGCCGGTAGCATCTGCCTGACCTTTTCAATCGAGGCCGATGTTTTAAAATTTAATTCACCACAAATTCCACACATAAACTTCTTCTTTAAATTATCCTGTCAGATTAAAATCTGACCTGTTCCTTAATTAATTTTTCCCCAGCCACCGCCGCCCGGGGTTGCTATGGTTAAATGATCGCCTGGCTGTACCTCGAAACAGGTTTTACCTGGAAGGACTTTATCATTCAAACGATTCATACCCGCCTGCCCCGGTTCACCTCCAGCAAGCCCCCACGGTGAATGCCGCCGCCGTTCACTAAGCAGGGTTACAGTGGCAGGTTGTAAAAATTCAAATTCACGGATCAGGCCATCCCCCCCTTTATGCTGTCCGGCACCACCCGAGCCTCGCCGTACCACATAGCGCTTGATGCGGACCGGATACTGGCTTTCCATCACTTCAATTGGGGTGTTCAGCGTATTGGTCATATGCGTTTGCACCGCATCCAGCCCGTCTGCAGCCGAACCGGCACCCATGCCACCGCCCATGGTCTCGTAATAGTCCCAGGCCGGGTATGCCGCATCGCCTCTGTGTCCCATAGCAAGATTATTCATCGAGCCATGACTGGCCGCGGGTATTTTTTCCGGCAGTGCCTTTGCCAGTGCCCCCATCACCACATCAACGATGCGCGTGCTGGTTTCAACATTACCGGCGGCAACCGCAGCCGGTCGCCGAGCATTCAACAGGCTACCTTCTGGTGCCACGATCTCAAGCGGCCTGAAAGTTCCGGCACAGGCCGGGGTCTGAGCTGGCATCAGGCAACGAAAAACATAATAGGCCGCCGCTGCGGCAACCGAGAGCGGGCAGTTGATATTGCCCGCTGTCTGTTCACTGCTGCCACTAAAATCCAGCACCACGTTATGAGCATGTATATGCAGGGTGACCGCGATGCGGATATCGGTATTGCCCATGCCATCATCATCCATCATATCGGTAAAGGCATATTCCCCGTCGGGAATTTCATTAATCACGCTGCGAGCCAGTCGCTCACCGTAGTCATTCAAATCAGAAAGCGCCTGTAAAAATTCATCACTGCCAAGTGAATCGATCAGTGCCTGCAAACGGGTCACCCCGGCATGGTTGGCACTGACCTGGGCCGAGAAATCACCCTGCCCGGCATCACCACTGCGTATTGCGCCAAGAATCCTGTCCATCAGCGGCTGCTGTAATTCACCTTCAAGCAGAAGATGGGAAGGCGGAATGACCAGCCCCTCTTCCTGCAGGGTTTTCGACAGCGGCATGGAGCCGGGCGAATCAGCGCCGATATCAGCATGATGAGCCCGATTGGCAATAAAGGCGAGCAACTGGCCTTTATAATAGACTGGCGCAACCAGGGTGATATCCGGCAGATGGGTCCCCCCCAGATAAGGATCATTGACGATCACCATGTCGCCCTGGTGCCAGTTCACGGCACGGATAATATCCTGCATGGCATAGGCCATACTGCCGAGGTGAACCGGGATATGCGCAGCCTGGGCACATAATGCGCCCTCGGCATCGAATACGGCACAGGAAAAATCCAGTCGATCACGAATATTGGGAGAAAATGCCGCCCTTTGCAGCACCGCGCCCATTTCATCGCACACGGCGTTGAGGCGACTGGTAAACAGGCTGAGTTCAATACTGTTCAAGACTTGCTCACTTTGAGTGGAGAAACTGGCGGAATTGTACCATTATGGGATTCGAGGGGTACAAGTGAAAATAATACTGTAGTAAACTAGTCAAAATTTATTTTTATCCAATAAACCTTATAAAACTTGGGGAGTTCAATTTATGAATCCATTAACATCGATCAAAGGCACACTGATTTCAGGCCTGATCCTGGCAGTGATTGCTATCTATGCACTGGGCGGTGGCAGCTCTGTTAACCCATGGGAAGCCTGGGTCTGGTTCCACGTTCTTGCAGGCATCACCTGGATTGGCCTGCTGTATTACTTCAACTTCGTACAGGTACCGGGTGTAGGTGCTGCGCTGGCAGATGCTGATAACGGTGGTCCTGGCCCTGCGGCTATCAACAAGTATGTGGCTCCTCGTGCCCTGCTGTGGTTCCGTCACGCTGCATGGATTACCTGGTTAACCGGCGCCATGGCACTCGAAGCCATGCATACTGCACCGGGTTCCGGTGTTGCTGCTGCCTTTACCTTTGCCGAAGGCTACCGCGTTATTGGTCTCGGCGCCTGGTTAGGTACCATCATGCTGTTCAATGTCTGGGTTTTAATCTGGCCAAACCAGCAGAAAATCCTCGGCCTGAAAGATGCTTCTGCTGAAGAAATCGCAAAAGCCAAGGTTGTTGCCTTAATGGCTTCTCGTACCAATACCATGCTGTCTATTCCAATGATCCTGGGTATGACTGCACAGGCACACGGATTACCTTTCTAATAGAAAGAAAACCGACAAAACCCGGCGCCCTTTACGGGGTTCCGGGTTTTTTTATACCTGAAATGAGTAAAAATACGGCAAATATTTGCTGAATTGCCCCTGTAGGTCTAAAATTAGCGCTTTCTTTTACGGGCGGTCCGTGTAACGGGCTGCCTTTTTGTTTTTGGCGAGCGGATAGAATCACCATGAGCGATACATTAATGCACAACTACGCGCCACTATCGGTCTGCTTTGAAAAAGGCACCGGTGCCGAGCTGTGGGATACAAAAGGCAACCGCTACCTCGATGCACTTGCCGGTATCGCGGTATGCTCACTCGGCCATGCACACCCGGCGGTAAGCCAGGCCATTTGTGATCAGGCCGGTAAACTGGTGCATACCTCCAATCTCTATGCTATCGAAAAGCAGCAACAGCTTGCAGACAAGCTTACTGCGCTGGCGAAGATGGACAACGTCTTCTTCAGTAACTCCGGTGCAGAGGCCAATGAAGCCGCAATTAAACTGGCGCGCCTTTTTGGACATAGTAAAGATATCGATCAACCTGCGATTATCGTCATGGAAGGCAGCTTTCATGGTCGTACCCTGGCTACCCTCAGCGCCACCGGTAACCGCAAGATCCATGCAGGCTTTGAACCACTGGTTCAGGGCTTTGTCCGTGCGCCTTATAACGATGTTGAAGCGATACAAAGTATCGCGCGCAATAATCCCAACGTGGTGGCAATACTGGTTGAACCGATAACCGGCGAAGGTGGCATCAATATCCCGGCGCATGATTATCTTAAACAGTTACGGCAAATCTGTGATGAGAATGACTGGTTACTGATGCTGGATGAAATTCAGACTGGTATTTGCCGTACCGGTAAATGGTTTGCGCATCAGCACAGCGACATTACTCCGGATATCATGACCCTGGCCAAGGCACTGGGTAACGGCGTTCCCATTGGCGCCTGCCTGGCCAAAGGCAAGGCGGCAAACCTGTTTCAGCCTGGTCATCATGGTTCCACCTATGGTGGCAATCCACTGGTAACGGCGGCGGCAAAGGCGGTTATCGAAACCTGCGAAAAGGATCAACTCGACAGACGTGCTGCCGAGCTGGGGAATACCCTGCTCGAAGGCTTTAAACGGCAGCTTGATGATCTTGAAGGTGTCGTCGATATTCGCGGCAAGGGCCTGATGATTGGTATAGAACTGGATAGACCCTGTGCTGAGCTGGTGAAAATCGCTCTGGACAACGGCATATTGATAAATGTGACTGCCGCTAACGTGGTACGCCTGTTACCACCCCTTATTATCAGCGAGCAACAGGCAGAACAGATCGTTGACACGGTCAGCAAGCTGATCCGTGATTTTCTTGCATAAACCTGAACTCAACTGAAGAAGTATATTATGACGCAGCATTTTTTAACCCTGATGGACCTGGACAAAGGCACACTTCGTCACCTGATCGATCGTGCTATCGAGTTAAAGGCAATACAGAAATCCGGCGAGTTATTTGAACCCTTCAAAAACAGGGTGCTGGGTATGATCTTTGATAAATCATCCACTCGTACCCGTGTTTCTTTTGAAACCGGCATGGTGCAGTTTGGTGGGCATGCGATCTTCCTTTCTCCACGTGATACCCAGCTTGGCCGTGGTGAGCCGGTTGAAGACAGTGCCCGGGTACTATCCCGCATGGTGGATGCGATCATGATCCGCACCTATGACCATGCCAACCTGGAACGTTTTGCCGAGTATTCCGATGTGCCGGTGATCAATGCCCTTACCGACATGTATCACCCCTGCCAGTTACTCGCCGACATGCAGACCTACCATGAACACCGTGGTGACATCAGTGGTAAAACCGTTGCCTATATCGGTGATGGTAATAACATGTGTCATTCTTATATGAACGCTGCACGCCAGTATGGCTTTACCCTGAACGTTGCGGTACCGGAAGGTTTCGACCCGGATGCAGCCTTACTCAAAGAAACCGGGCACTGTGTCAATATTTTCCGTAAACCCGAGGAAGCGGTTGTCGGTGCTCACCTGGTAACAACCGATGTCTGGGCCAGCATGGGCCAGGAAGAAGAACAGGCTATCCGTGCTGAAAGATTTACCGGCTACCAGGTCAATGATGAACTGATGGCCCTGGCCGACAAAGAGGCAATTTTCATGCACTGCCTGCCGGCACATCGGGAAGAAGAAGTATCTGCCAGTGTTATCGATGGCCCGCAAAGCGTAGTCTGGGACCAGGCCGAAAACCGCCTGCATGCACAAAAAGCCCTGCTTGAATTATTACTGACAAAGAAATAAGCTGAACTATACTTTATTATTATGCTTATTGACTGATGCCGGGAGTGCCCATGCTAAAACGTGCCGCGTTATTATTTTTCCTGATATCAACTTCTTCCACCAGCCTGCTTGCCGGTCCGTTACAGGATGGCTTCGATGCCTTTACCGCAGGTAACTATAAAACAGCACTGCAAAAGTGGTTGCCACTGGCGGAAAAAGGCAATGCTGATGCGCAGTATAATATCGGCATTCTCTATATGAAGGGACTTGGGGTAGATAAAGATCTGCGCCAGGCCTTTAACTGGTACAAGCGAGCTGCCGCTGGTGGCAATGTGGATGCCATGTATAACCTTGCTACCATGTATAACCAGGGCAAGGTGGTTTTTCGCAGCCAGAAAGATGCCCTTAAATGGTGGCAAAAAGCCGCCGATGCTGGCAATGATGCAGCCATGTATAACCTTGGCGTGATGTATGCCTATGGTCGCGGGGTAAAAAAAGACATTGATACTGCAATAAACCTCTGGAAAAAAGCCGCCAGTAAAGGCAACAAGGATGCACGCGCTGCACTACATAAGATTTATGCCGAAGGATTATTTGGTATTGCTATCGACCCACAGCAAGCTGCACGCTGGAAATAAAAAAAAGCTCTGTTTGTTAAACAAACAGAGCTTAAAGCGCAGAATAATGGCAACTTCCCTGTTACCCTTGTCCTCCCTGTGATTTATTACCTAACTAAATAAACAAGTATAAAAATTTCAGAAACCGCAACTTCTATATTTACTTTCAGATAAAAGTATCCGGTTTCTTCAAGTTTTATTTAAAACTTGTAAACCATACCGAAGGAGATTGATGATGGGCTTCCACCATTAACCGTCTTCACTTCGTCACCATGTCCACCATCAACAGCCTGGAACTTGGCATTGGCCTGGTTATTGGTTACTGCATATTCAACATAAACACTGGATTTCTTGTTCAGCTTATGATGAATACCAAGACCCAACTTGCTGGCACCGGTATCGGTTGTGTTTTTAGCAGAACCTGCAACCAGGTACTGGGCACGGAAATCAGTCGCCTTACTGATTTTATATTTCAGGTTTGCACCATATGCACTACGCTGCCATTCGTTAACCGTGCTTGAGTTGATGTTCTCATAGATTAGACCAATCTGTGCCTTACCCATTTTGTATTTTGCACCAACACGCAGTGCATTACCATCAACAATTTTGCTGTGTCCTTTCCATGCTTCATAGGCAGCACCAAACCAGAGACCATCTTTGTTGTAACGGAAACTCATGCTGGTAACATTTTTCTGTGAGTTATCGACCGCACCATCTGCACCCGATTCAGGGTCAACCGCATACATCACCTGTACATTACTGGTTTTTGTTTTCATTTCGTAAACCAGTGCATTTTGTGCACGTTCATTCAGCTGGTTGCCGCTTTGATAGCCTGCACCAAGAATAGCACGACGTTCGCCTACACCATCACCAAATACCCCCCATTTAGAAGCAACAGTCTTGAAAGGCGTATCATAATTACCAACAAAAAACTTACCAAAGCTACCTTTCAGCCCCGCATAGGTGTTACGATTTGTCAGTTTGCCACCTGCTTCATCCATAAACAGTTCAGATTCGAGTTGATAGATAATATCCATATCACCAGCAGGAATCGCACCTTTGAAACCCAGGCGAGAAGAGTTGCTGGAAATAGAAAGGCCATCAGTTGAAACCAGGCCATCAGTATTACTGACATCAACGGACAGGTGAAACTTGCCATAAATTTCAAGTTTTTTTCCAACCACTTCTACAGCCTGTGCTGAAACCATTGGCAAAGTCAGCACGGAAGCAACTGCTGCTGCAATTATTTTTTTATTCATTTCATACCTCAAAAGTTATTTTTCAAATATTCAGAAGACGTTATTTGTTTTCTCCTTGCGAGGGGTATAATGAACAGGAATTGTTACAGTCCAATAACAGCTTTATGACAGAATCGTGAATGTTTTATGACAGCACGGGCATTTGTAGTCTTGAACTTGATCACAGCCTTCTGCTTTCTAATGCTGCCGGGACTTGAGCATTCTGTAAAAAAGTGTATAAATAGGCACCTGAATTCCTTATTAATAAGAACTGATAACAGACAGGATTTATCGCAGTGAAAAAAATCAGCCCCCGTTTTTATCTCGCAGGCCTTGTATTTCTACTCGGTGCCACCTTTTCGGCGCAGGCAGAAACAAAGTATGTCAGTGACCAGTTGATTATCACGGTACGCACCGGCCAGGGTGCGCAGTACCAGATCATCAAAACCCTGAAAACCGGCGAGCATGTCGAAGTGCTGGAAACCACCGAGACCGGCTATACCCGGGTCAGAACCAGTGATGGCACCGAAGGCTGGGTGCGCAGCCAGTACCTGATCGACGAACCGGTGGCCATGGAAAAACTGCAAAAAGCCATGAAGCAGCTCAACTATGCCCGTACCGAGCTGAAAAAGGTACGTGAAAAATACACCAGTCTGAAGCAGGAGCATAAAACCCTGAGCCAGCAGCTCGCCGCCCTGCAAAATGAGAAAAGCAAGCTGGATAGCCAGATTGGCCACCTGAATGAAGTGGCAAAGAAACCCATTCTGCTCGACAAGCAGAACCGGGAACTACAACAGAAGAACATCACGCTGGAAAAGGATCTACAACGCCTCAACCAGGAAAACCAGGCACTGCGTGATCGCTCTCAACGCGAATGGTTTATTGCCGGTGCCCTGGTACTGTTTGGTGGTATCCTGCTCGGCCTGATTATTCCCAAGTTGCGGAGAAGAAAACGCGATAGCTGGTAAATATCCCTTAACCTGTCTTTACCGTCAAAGTCCCGAAATCACTGATTTTCGGGACTTTTTCTTGCCTGCTTTCAGTCTGATATGAGATCATTGGCGCATGAACAGGCCAAAAAATAATCCCGAACATGATTTTGTGCATGCGTTTCGCAATGCCTCAACCTATATCAATGCCTTTCGTGATCGTACTTTTGTTATTGCTTTCGGTGGTGAAATACTGGCCGATGAACAGTTTCATTCGCTGGTACACGATATCGCCCTGCTCAACAGTCTCGGGATTCGACTAGTACTGGTGCATGGTGCACGACCACAAATCGAAGCCTGCCTGAAAGAAGGTGGACACAAAAGTGAATACATCAATCATATCCGGGTCACCGATGAGACTGCCCTGCAATGCGTCAAGCAGGCCAGCAGCAGTGTCCGCGCCGAAATCGAAGCACTGCTTTCCATCGGTGTGACCAATAGCCCCGGCCATGCCAACAGGATCAACGTAATTTCCGGTAACTTTATCACCGCGCAGCCCTATGGCATCCGTGATGGTGTGGATTACCTGCATACCGGTGAAGTCAGAAAAATCGATCGTGCTGCTATCGAACAAATTCTATCCAATAATGCCATCGTGCTGTTATCACCTGTGGGGTATTCAGCAACCGGGGAAATCTTCAACCTTTTGATTGAAGACGTTGCCACCGCTGCCGCAATTAACCTTAACGCTGATAAGTTAATCTACCTGGTCGATGAAAAAGGCGTTACCGACCCGCGCAGGCGCCTGTTACGTGAGCTCAATCTCGATGATGCCCAGGCATTACTGCAAAAACACGACAAGATGCCTGTCGCAGTGCGGCACTGCCTGCAAAGTGCGGTACGCGCCTGCCAGCATGAGGTACAAAGAACACATATCCTCAACCGGCATATTGAAGGTGCCTTGTTACTGGAACTCTTTACCCGCGATGGTTGCGGTAGCCTGATCACCTCGGAAAACTTTGAAGATATTCGTCCGGCAACGAATCATGATCTTGCGGGCCTGATCGAGCTGATTGCGCCACTGGAAAAAGAAGACATCCTGGTCAAGCGCTCACGGGAAAAACTGGAAATGGAAATCGAACATTTCACCGTGGTTGAACGCGACGGTATGATTATCGCCTGTGCGGCACTGTACCCTTATCTTAAAGAAGAAATTGGTGAGCTGGCCTGTCTTGCGGTACACCCGGATTACCAGGGACAGAACCGGGGCAACCAGTTGCTGAAATATATCGAGCGGCAAAGCCGGCAACTCGGATTAAAACAGCTATTCGTGCTAACCACGCGAACTGCACACTGGTTTCGTGAACGTGGCTTTACTACAGCTGATATCAGGTTATTGCCTGTAAAAAGGAAGTCACTCTATAACTACCAGCGTAACTCAAAGATGTTTGCAAAGAATATTTAAAAGCTGACTATTCTACGATATGGTTTCTAAAACAGATAATAATACCCGCCCTTTTCTCAAGTGGGCCGGTAACAAGTACCGGATTATCGACCGTATTCGTGAAATTTTACCCGCCGGTCAACGACTTATCGAGCCCTTTGCCGGCTCGGCCGCGGTTTTTCTCAATACCGATTATGATCGTTATCTCATCAACGATAATAACCCTGATCTTATAAATCTGTACAATATCCTCAGGCAGGACGGTGAAGCCTTTATAAAAAAATGCCGCTATTACTTTGCCCCCCGTTTCAATAACGAGGAACAGTATTATCGTCTGCGTGAGACATTCAATAAGACGACCGATATTCACAGGCGTGCGGTTTTATTCGTCTATCTCAATCGTCATGGTTATAACGGGCTATGCCGTTATAATCTCAAGGGCGGCTATAATGTTCCTTTTGGTCGTTACAAATCACCTTACTTTCCAGAAAAGGAGATGCAGCTTTTTCATGCAAAAGCGCAGAAAGCTGAATTTATTCTGTCCGATTTCAAACAGGTTATCGAGTCTGCTGAGCCGGGCGATGTGATCTACTGTGACCCGCCTTATGTGCCGCTTTCCACTTCGGCCAACTTTACCAGTTACAGCAGCACTGGTTTTAATAATGAACAGCAACAACAACTGGCTGAGCTGGCCAGTATTGCCTCGCAACGGGGCATTCCCATGCTGATCTCCAATCACAATACCCGCTTTACCCGCCAGGCTTACCAGCATGCAAATAAAATCAGCCGCTTCCAGGTGCAACGTTCTATCAGTTGTAATAGCAGGAAAAGAGAGTCGGCCGGAGAGTTACTGGCATTATTTGAGTAAGCATAAATATCGCTTTCTAAATACCTGAGTACTATAAGTTAATTTGAAAGTCCAGGGGGGGGAGGAAACCGTTGTCGATCAAGACCTTGGGCTGCACGGACAGCGGCCCAGAACCTACAGGGATGTACTTACGGCGTGTCTTGATCGGGAAAGGCTGAAATACCTCTTTTTACAAAGGTAAAATACACTTTATAACCTTTTAAATCAGAAAGGTATTTAGAACAGTTTTTTCTATTTTTTCTGTTTAATCAGTTACCTGCTCGTACCAGTCCACCCATACCAGCCTTTTCAAAAGTATTCGCAAGGTATTGACGGATACCGGCTGCATCTTCGATTAACAACACTTCGCTAAGTATTTGTCGTGCTCTTTCACGGGTTACATTACGAATAACCCACTTCACCCGTGGCAGGCTTGATACACTCATGCTCAGACTATCGATTCCCATGGCCAGTAATAACAGTGCCGCAACCGGGTCACCAGCCATTTCACCACAGACACTCACCGGCTTATTATGCACCCGTGCACTTTCTACGACCTGGAGAATAGCGCGGATTACAGCGGGATGCAGTGAATCATACAGTGATGCCACCCGCGCATTATTTCGATCCACCGCCAGCAAATACTGGGTCAGGTCATTGGTACCAATCGAAAGAAAATCAACCCGGCGGGAAAGATTACCCGCCTGGTACACAGCAGAAGGTACCTCGATCATAACGCCAACTTCAGGCATAACTACCTGCTTGCCTTCTTCAAGTAACTCGCCATAGACCTGGTGAATCAGCCCCAGCGCATCATTGAGCTCAGTAATGTCACTGATCATGGGTAAAAGAATTTTCAGATTATCCAGCCCTTCACTGGCCGAGATCATGGCACGTACCTGTACCAGGAAAATTTCCGGGTGATCCAGGGTAATACGAATACCGCGCCAGCCAAGGAAAGGATTATCTTCTTCGATGGGAAAATAAGGTAGAGCCTTATCTCCACCAACATCGAGTGTACGCAGGGTGACCGGGCGAGGATGAAAACTTTCCATCACCTGTCGATAAATACCGCGTTGTTCTTCTTCACTGGGGAAACGGGTGCGTTCCATAAAGGGAAACTCGGTACGGTAAAGCCCTATACCCTCGGCACCACTTTGCAGACTGGGGGTAATATCAGACAGCAGTCCCGAGTTTACCAGCAATGAAATCTCGATACCGTCCTCGGTTTGCGCCGGTAGATCGCGCAGTTCCATTAGTTCGTCGGAAAGTGCAGCTTCCTCGTCGATTAAACGACGGAACTCATCAATAATTTTTTCTGATGGTGCAACAAAGATACGACCACTATAACCATCGGCTACCACCTGCAAGCCATCGATACGATTAACCGGTAGATCGGTAGCACCCATGACCGCAGCAATGCCCATGGCACGAGCAAGGATTGCAACATGTGATGTGCGCGATCCTCTTACCGAAATAACACCGGCTAATTTTTCAGCCGGAACTTCGGCCAGCATGGAAGCAGAAATATCTTCCCCGACCAGTACGGTGTTATCAGGGAAATCGATTTTATCGCGGTTTTCCTGTTGCAGGTATTTAAGAATACGCCGCCCCAGGTCACGAACATCATCGGCGCGTTCACGCAGGTAGCTGTCTTCCATTTCATGAAAGACTTTTTCATGTTCCTGTATGGTTTGACGTAAAGCCCCCGCTGCCCAGTTGCCTTCACGAATCCTGTCCCGGGTTATACCAGAAATGGCCTGGCTATTGAGCATCAGCAGGTAAACATCGAACAGGGCACGATCTTCTTCTGGCAAGACATCTTTGAGGCGAGCAGAAAGTGCCTTGATGTCCTCCACCACGCTCTCCACCGCCTGGTCGAATCGCTGGATTTCCTTTTCGATATCTTCCACCTGGCGATCGGGTATGGCATTGATATCCGCTGGTGGATACATGACGATCGCCGTCCCCATGGCAACACCGGGTGCACCGGGCAGACCATGGATGGGACGGGACTGGTGTTCCTTTTCACCCCGTTTTTTTGCTTTCGTTTCCTGCTTCAGGCCACTGATACCACCACTGGCCTCGGCATGGACAATCGCACCGGCCAGCTGGGCCGCTACCGTAATCAGGAAAGTTTCATCATCCTGGCTGAATTTCTGAATCGCACTACTCTGCACCACCAGTACACCCAGCACATTGCGATGGTGAATAATCGGCACACCGAGAAAGCCATGAAATTTTTCTTCACTGGCTTCGGGAAAACGCATAAAGCGTGGATTTTCGCTGGCATCGGCCAGGTTGAGTGCCTCAGCACGCTGCCCCACCAGGCTAACCAGGCCAACCCCCTCTTTCATTCGGACTTTACCAATGGCATCCTGGTTAAGCCCATCCGTTGCCATCAGTACATACTCATCATCATTTTTCAGAAAGACCGAGGCCACATCGACATTCATCACGCTTTTTACACGACGCACAATCACATCCAGTGCCTGCTCAAGGTCATTGGCAAGATTCACTTCCTGGACAATGCGTCGCAATATATCAAGCATAAGAAGATTCCGTTGTCCTAACGAATCAGGGGCAGTAGTTCGCGCAGGGCTTCGGTATAGACTTTGCGTTTAAAGGAAATCACCGCACGCGCCGGTTCATCCGCATCAACCCAGCGCCATTGATCAAATTCCGGCTTGTCACTGCTATCGAGTCGCACATCGGATTCCTGGCCGGTAAAGCGCAGTAAAAACCAGCGTTGTTTCTGGCCGATACAGCAAGGCGTCTGGTGGCGACGAATCAGGTGGCTGGGAATATCGTAGCGCAGCCAGTCACGGGTAGAGCCAATAATTTCCACGGCATCAGAAGAAACCCCGATTTCTTCTTCCAGCTCACGAAAAACGGCGTCTTCGGCAGTTTCTGACTCCTGGATGCCACCCTGTGGAAATTGCCAGGCATTTTCACCAATGCGCTTGGCCCAGAAAAGTCCACCCTGGTCATTCACCAGAATAATGCCCACGTTTGCCCTGTATCCTTCGCTATCAATCACTTAAGTATTCTCTTTAATTTATTGCTTTAGATTGTTTCATGTTCAGGGGTTTGCATCAAATCAGCATAGAAAAATAATATTCTTAATTTAATCAACAAGTTACATAAGTTAGCAAGAACTAACCTGCCCGACAGACCGGTTTTAAGGTAATATTCCGTTCCCGAGAGACAAAATAAAGGTGATAAAAGTGAGCCTGGCAATATTCGATCTGGACCATACACTACTCAACGGTGACAGTGACTACCTGTGGGGACAGTTTCTTGCCCGGCAGGGTTATGTCGATGCCAAACGCTACGAAAAAGAAAACCAGCGATTCTACGATGAATATGTTGCCGGTACGCTGGATATCATGGAATTTCTTGAGTTCAGCCTCAAACCCCTGAGCCAGATCGCAGCTGATGAACTGGCTCGCCTGCATGAGGCATTTATGCATGAATGTATCCGGCCAATTATTACACGTAAAAGCCGCGAACTGGTGCAATCACACCGTGACAAAGGCGATACCCTGCTGATTATTACCGCGACCAATCTTTTTATTACCGCCCCGATTGCCAGCGAGCTTGGTATCGAAAATATTCTGGCTACCGAACCAGAAAAAATCAATGGCCACTATACCGGCAGGGTTCAGGGCGTGCCCTGTTTTAAAGAAGGCAAGGTAACCCGCCTGCTGGACTGGCTCAAGCAAACCGGGCATAACCTGGCTGGCAGTTATTTTTATAGTGATTCACATAACGACCTGCCACTGCTGGAGATGGTCAGCCACCCGGTTGCAGTGGACCCGGATGATACCCTGCGCGATCATGCGGAAATGAAAGGCTGGGAAATAATTAGTCTCAGGGATTAATTTATTTTGTAGTGGTATTTTTAAAACATTTTCACCGCAAAGA
>JALUTJ010000113.1 GCA_027057985.1 Chromatiales bacterium | reverse complement strand
ATACCGAGCTGGATGAAGTGCTGGGCGATAATACTGGCGTCACCGGGGCGCGACTGAAAAACAAAAAAACCGGTGATACAAAGGATATTGAAGTCATGGGTATCTTTATTGCCATTGGTCATAAACCAAATACAGCCATTTTCGAAGGCCAGCTGGATATGGATCACGGCTATATCAAGACGCTTGGTGGCCGAGAACAAAATGCCACTATGACCAGTGTTGAAGGGGTTTTTGCTGCAGGTGATGTAGCCGACCATGTTTACCGTCAGGCAATTACCTCTGCCGGTGCCGGTTGCATGGCCGCACTGGATGCCGAGCGTTTCCTCGAAAACAGTGAATCATAATTAATTATTAACTTTGTACAGACCGGGCTCTCCGGTCTGTCACCTTGTTTTTATGGATAAAAAACAGTTTTAATGGCGGACGATAAAAAACAACTGCTTGAATTTAAGCACTGTATTGGAAATAGCATACAGCTACAGTTTTATCCTGGTAATGAAGATGATCGGCATTACGTTCGTTTTCTCGGTTTCCAGCAAGGCAAAAGTATTATCGTTACAACACCACGGGTTGATGGCGTAGCGCTTCGGGTGGATAACGAACAAAAGTTTATCGTTCGCATGGTCAGTGGCAATTCTGCCAAGGGCTTTACCTCTACCACGATACACAGTACTTCACGTCCCTACCCGCACCTGCATCTCACCTACCCTGAAACCCTTGAATCCATTACCGTACGCAAGGCCGAACGCATCGAATGCAGTCTTATTGTATCGGTACAGAATGAAATGCCGGGCAAGATGGATCAGGAAGGGATAAGTGCATCAATGGACAATATCAGCACCGCTGGTGCACAACTGACAACGCCAGAGATTATCGGTGATGTCGGAGATGATATATCGATTACCTGCAAGGTCAATGTTGCGGCCATGCCGCAGTACCTGAATATCAGTGGTGTGATACGTCGTCATAATGTGCATGGTGATAAAAATCAGTTTGGCATTGAATTTCTGATGCCGGAAAACCACGACAAACTTGTCCTGCATGCTTTTATTTATGAACAGATGCTAAGTATCAATGAATAAACTTCCTTGTCGTTGTGAGTTATAAAATCAAAATTATTTCCACCCTGCATGATATCGATGCCGATGAGTGGAATAAACTGGTTGATAATGACTTTCCTTTTCTGCGTCATGAGTTTCTAATAGCCCTTGAAGATCATAATGCCGTCGGTGAAACATTTGGCTGGTTGCCACGCTTTTTTCTTGCCTGTAAAGACCATGAACTTATTGCCGCGGTACCAGCCTATATCAAGTATAACTCCTATGGCGAATTTGTCTTTGACTGGTCCTGGGCCAGCGCATGGGAACGCAGCGGGCTGACCTATTATCCAAAGCTGGTCACTGCTGTGCCCTACACGCCTGCAGTTGGACCACGACTACTGCTAAAGCAGCAACAGGATAGCAAGGCGATAAAAGATCGCCTGATGCAGGCTATTACCGATGACTGCAAGCAGAATCATTTTTCTTCCTGTCACTGCCTGTTTACCAATGATAACGATACCCGCTACTTTCAACAGCACCCCGACTTTATGCTACGGCTGGGCTGCCAGTTTCACTGGCAAAACCAGGATTACACCAGCTTCGATGATTTTCTGCAGCAGTTTACATCCAAAAAACGAAAACAGATTAAACGTGAGCGCCGCCTTGTTCGTGAACAGGAGGTTGAATTCGAGTTGCTTGATGGTCACACGGCAAATGATCAGCACTGGGATATTTACCACCACTTTTATGAAATCACTTTTGAGCGTAAAAGCGGTATCCCTACCCTGAGCAAATCCTTTTTCAAAGAAATTGCCCGTACCATGCCAGACAATATCCTGCTGGTCATGGCAAAACACCAGGGTGAGTATGTCGCTAGCGCCTTTAATATAAAAGGGACGAAAACCCTGTATGGGCGGCACTGGGGCTGTTTTGAATACTTTGACCAGTTACATTTCGAAGCCTGTTATTACCAGGGTCTGGAATACTGCATTGAGAATGGACTAAAGTATTTTCAGCCTGGAGCTCAGGGTGAGCACAAGATTGCTAGAGGCTTCCTGCCGACAAAGACCTGGTCTGCACACTGGATAGCCAATCCCGAATTCAAAATTGCCATCGAACAATTTGTTCAACATGAACAGCAAGGCATGCTAGAGTATATTCAACAACTCAACCAGCATAGCCCGTATAAGAAATGAGCGCACCCTACCTGCTTGATCCCCTGCATCGTACCGCCTTCCCGGATGTGGAACTGGCGCTAACCGAACCCGATGGCCTGCTCGCAGTAGGAGGAGATCTTTCCAGCGAACGACTGCTTGCAGCCTACCAGCAGGGTATCTTTCCCTGGTATAGTGAAGGCCAGCCTGTTCTCTGGTGGTCACCCGATCCAAGGATGGTACTTTTTCCCTCCGAGGTTAAAATCTCACGCTCGCTGGCAAAAACGCTGCGTAAGAAAAAGTTTAATATTCGCGTCGATACCGCGTTTGAAAAGGTGATTATCGAGTGTTCGCGGCCTCGGCTGGAAAAAGGACAGCTACAGACAGAAACATGGCTGCTCGATGAAATGATCGATGCCTATATTCAACTGCATAAGGAAGGTTATGCCCATAGTTTTGAATGCTGGCAGGATGAACAACTGGTCGGCGGGCTGTATGGTGTAGCCATTGGCAACGTGTTTTTTGGTGAATCCATGTTTAGCCGGGTCAGTGATGCTTCCAAGGTTGCCTTCGTTGAACTTGCACACAGGCTGGAAAAAGAGGGTTATCGACTGATCGATTGCCAGATCTATACTGAGCACCTTCAAAGTCTGGGCGCTCGCCTCATCCCTCGTTCTGAATTTATCGAGATACTTACAAGTGAAGCGCGAGATAATCGCCCCTGGACGATTGGCAATGAATAATCTATCTGAATTTCCTGGTGAGCTGAAATTTAAAGTGACGGTCGATCACGAATGTTCCTACCTGCCAGAAAAGCAGGCACGAACCCTGTTTGTCGATCCCGAGTTTCCGCTGACCATGGCACACTACTCTTACCTGGCAAAGGCCGGTTTTCGCCGCAGTGGTGATCATGTTTATCGCCCCTTCTGTCGCGACTGTGGCCTTTGTATCCCGGTACGAATTCCAGCGGCGAGCTTCAAGCCTGATCGTAGCCAGCGTCGAGTTACGAAAAGCAATCAGGATCTTGTTATCAGGGAACACACAGCTGAGTTTGATGAACAACATTACCAGCTCTATCGAAAATACATGCAGGCAAGACATAAAGGCGGCGGCATGGACAAGGACTCTCGCCACGATTATGAACACTTGCTCAAGGCCAGCTGGAGCGAATCAATACTGCTGGCATTTTACCTTGAGGACAACCTCATTATGATTGCAGTTACCGATGTGCTGGAAGATGGGCTATCGGCGGTTTATACTTTTTTTGACCCGGAGTACGCAAAACGCAGCCTCGGGGTTTATGGCATTTTGTCACAACTTGAACAGGTTAAAAAAAGAAGGCTTGAATATCTATACCTGGGATACTGGAACCCGCAGAGCAATAAAATGTCTTATAAAAGTCGTTACCAGCCACTGGAATTTTTCAATGGTGAATTCTGGCAACCACTTAACAAGACAGCAGGACCGTTCTTTTAAAACTGTTATTGCAGATTAAAGTTACCCTTGAGTGCAGTTGCCATTGTTACACCGAGTCGTTCTGCAAAACGATCGAGATAATTTGGTCGCGGCGTGTAATCAACAATTTTTTCTGCTTTAACAATATCCCGCGCCACATAACTACTGCTGCCAAGACCATCGGTTAGCCCCATGGCAACGCTTTCCTCCCCGGTCCAGACCAGGCCGGAAAAAGTATTCTCATCTTCCTGTAATCTTTCACCCCGACCATCACGAACCGCCTTGATAAATTGTTGATGAATATTTGATAACAATCCCTCGATATGCTTCTTTTCATCAGGATTTACCTGTGAAAATGGGTCGAGAAAGCCCTTGTGTTCACCCGCTGTATAAAGACGACGTTCTACACCAACTTTTTTCATTGCCTCGGTAAAACCAAATCCATTCATCAGTACTCCAATTGAACCAACGATACTGGCCTTGTCAGCATAGATTTCATCCGCCGCAGCGGCGATATAATAGCCACCGGAAGCACATATATCGGTAATCACGGCATAAACTTTTTTGTCCTTGTGCAGTTTACGCAGGCGCTTGATTTCATCATAAACATAACCTGCCTGCACCGGGCTACCGCCTGGACTATTGATTCGCAGGATTACCGCTTTTGCTTTGGGTTCTTTAAAGGCAGCACGTAAGCCGGTAATGATATTATCAGCACTGGCTTCAGCACCATCGGCAATCACGCCCTTGATTTCTACCAGCGCAGTATGATCCTTCGCCTTACTGAGTTGATCCGGTGTATCCGATGGCAACATGGTAATCAGTGCTACCACCAGGTAAATAAAAAAGATCGTTTTAAAAAATATGCCCCAGCGCCGATGTCTTTTCTGTTCTTTTAAAGAATCATAAGCAAGGTTGGTCAGAGCTTTTTCCTTCCAGGATTCATTTTCAGTATTCATTCGCTTACCTGCCTGTTTACTCAGTCAATTCGAGGGAAAGTTTTACTTTAATTTAAAGATAATATGTGTATTGCAGTTATAATTTCAGTATTAACTTAAAAGCCAGTTATGTAGATCATCAATAGTATCAACACAGGTTAATGGATTACAACGCTGGAGTCGATGTACTTCATGTACACCATAGGTAACACCCACAGCAGAAGCATGGGCATTACTTGCCATTTGCAGATCATATTCGGTATCACCGATCATCAGTGTTTCACGGGCATCGACACCGTACCAGTCGATAATATCGAGTAACATTTGAGGATGCGGCTTGGAGTGGGTTTCATCTGCACAGCGTGTAAAGGGAAAGAACGCCCCCATGCCGGTTTCATTCAACACCTTGTCCAGCCCGTTGCGGCCCTTGCCAGTGGCAACCGCAAGATAATACCCGGCTCTATCCAGCTCATTGACCAGCTCACGCGCACCGTCGAAAAGAGAGCCACTGTGCTTGCTGCTATCAAAAAAGTGTTCGCGGTAATGCGATGTCAATGCCGTATATTCGGCTTCTGTGCCTTGCGGGTAAAGGGCGACCAGCGCCTCGCGTAAACCCAGACCAATGATATTTTTGAGTTCTTCGTCGGTTTTGGGTTCAAGATCGAGATCATCGATGGCACACTGCAAAGAGTGGACGATATGCGCTACCGAGTCCATCAGGGTACCGTCCCAGTCAAAAACGATCAGCTTTGCCTCGTGGTTCATAATTCGATATCCAGTTTTTTCAGCACCTTTACCAGGTCGTTATCAAGTGGTGCCTGCACATTTATAGTGATGTCTTTGCCGCTTTCAACTTCTGGCAGGGTAAATGAGAGCGTATGAGCATGCAGGAACAGTCGTTTCAGTCCCAGTGACTTCATCTGTTGATTAAATGCCTCATCCCCGTATTTTTCATCCCCGGCAACGGGGTGGCCGCTGTACTGGGCATGAACCCGGATCTGGTGGGTACGCCCGGTATCGAGTTTAACGGTCATCAGGCTGGCCATCTGCGTCACGCAGTAAGGAATAAACTGGCTGCGAGCCGGTTTACCCTTATCATCGACAAAGACCATACGTTCACCTGAGCGCACCACGTTTTTAAGTAAAGGTGCATCGATCCAGCGTGATGTGCCCTGCCATTTACCTTTTAAGAGGGCGAGATAACGCTTGTCCATCGTCCCCTGGCGCAGTTGTTCATGCAGACGCCGCAATGCACTGCGTTTTTTCGCCACGACAAGACAGCCCGAGGTATCGCGAT
>JALUTJ010000112.1:1934-5888 GCA_027057985.1 Chromatiales bacterium | reverse complement strand
CATGATATACCCCTCATCACTGCCTTCTCCCTGAGGGAGAAGGTATTTTTTCAGAGATTATTTTTTAATGCGGTATTCGATTGTCGGCTCCGCTATGCTTGAGACGGCCTACATGACATACCCCTCACCCCTGCCTCATCCCTGAGGGAGAAGGTATTTTTTCAGAGATTATTTTTTAATGCGGTATTCGGCAGAGCGGGCATGTGCGGTGAGGCTTTCACCGCGTCCTAAAACAGATGCTGTTTTACCCAGTTCGGATGCACCTTCGGCCGAACACATAATCAGGCTAGAGCGTTTCTGAAAATCATAAACGCCTAACGGGGAACTGAAACGTGCAGTGCGTGAGGTCGGTAATACATGATTCGGTCCTGCACAGTAGTCACCCAGTGCTTCTGCAGTATAACGCCCCATAAAGATGGCACCGGCATGTTTAATCTTTTTCGCCATTGATTCCGGATCTGCAACCGATAACTCAAGGTGTTCCGGTGCAATAAAGTTAGCCACAGCTATCGCTTCGGCTTCATCCTTAACCTCGATCATGGCACCGCGATCGGTTAACGAAGTGTTAATAATATCGCGACGTTCCATTTCCGGTAACAGTTTTTCAATACTGGCCTGTACCCTGTCAAGATATGCAGCATCCCATGAAATCAGGATAGACTGTGCATCTTCATCATGTTCGGCCTGCGAGAATAAATCCATTGCGATCCAGTCTGGATCGGTTTTGCCGTCACAGATCACCAGTATTTCCGAAGGACCCGCGATCATATCGATACCGACACGACCGAATACCAGTGACTTGGCAGTGGCAACATAAATATTACCGGGGCCAACGATCTTGTCCACTGCGGGCACAGTTTCAGTGCCATAAGCCAGTGCAGCAACGGCCTGGGCACCACCAATAGCATAGGCAGTGGAAACCCCGGCAATACGTGCCGCTGCCAGTACCATATCATTCACCACGCCATCGGGGGTGGGTACTACCATAACAACTTCTTCCACACCGGCAACCTTGGCCGGAATCGCATTCATCAATACCGATGAGGGATAGGTTGCCTTACCACCGGGCACATATAAACCAACACGATCCAGCGCGGTAATCTGCTGACCCAGCATGGTGCCATCATCTTCGGTATAGGACCAGGATTGCATGACCTGGTGCCTGTGATAAGAACGAATTCTTTCTGCTGCCAGCTCCAGTGCCTGGCGTTGTTCAGCAGGTATTTTTTTCAGTGCATCATCGAGCTGCTGTTCTGAAAAAGTCAGCTCGGCCATTGAAGATACAGACATACGATCAAACTTATTGGTGTATTCAACCAGCGCTTCATCACCACGTTGACGGATATTTTGTATAACGTCTTTGACCACGTTATTGACGTTGTCATCCGATACACCTTCCCATGCCAGCAGTTCATCGATCTGTTGCTGGTAGTCTGCCTGTGTTGTTTTTAATCGTTTCATTTTCTTACTTTTAATATCTACTTGTTCTTAACTGCTTCTTCAATCTGTGCAATTAGAGCCTTGACCCGTGCACTTTTCATTTTCATTGCTGCCTTGTTGACGACCAGGCGTGAACTGATATCGGCAATATGTTCCAGTGGTTCCAGGCCATTGGCCTTAAGTGTGTTACCGGTATCAACCACGTCGATAATCCGGTCGGCAAGACCAACCAGCGGTGCAAGTTCCATGGAGCCATAAAGTTTGATCACTTCCACCTGCTTACCCTGCTCGGCATAGTAACGACGTGCGCAGTTAACAAACTTGGTGGCAATACGTAACCGTCCCTGTGGTTCAGGCATGCCTACCGGGCCTGCTGTCATCAAACGGCATTTGGCAATTTCAAGATCCAGTGGTTCATATAAACCTTCGCCACCGTGCTCGAGCAGAACATCTTTACCGGCAACGCCAATATCGGCTGCACCATACTGTACATAGGTGGGTACATCGGTGGCACGAATAATAACCAGCTTGACATCATCCTGGTTGGTATCAAGAATCAACTTGCGGCTGGTATCGGGATCGTCCACAGGCACAATACCGGCATGCGCCAGTAGCGGCATGGTCTCTTTAAATATGCGTCCCTTTGACAGGGCGATGGTTAATGTTTCACTCATAATTTCAGATATTCCTGAATCAAAATCCTGAACAATGTTTTTTAATCCGGCACCCGGCGAATCGTTGCACCCAGTTGCTGTAATTTTTCCTCGATACATTCATAACCACGATCGATATGGTAGATACGTTCAACCATGGTATCACCTTTGGCCACCAGGCCGGCTATAACCAGACTGGCAGAGGCACGCAGATCGGTTGCCATTACTGGTGCGCTTTTGAGTTGCTCGACGCCACGCACGATTGCGGAGTTACCGTTAACATCGATATCGGCACCCATTCGCTTGAGTTCCTGTA
This sequence comes from Chromatiales bacterium, assembly GCA_027057985.1. Taxonomy (GTDB): domain Bacteria; phylum Pseudomonadota; class Gammaproteobacteria; order UBA6429; family Thiohalophilaceae; genus JAGLTQ01. Next base: position 3,479 of record JALUTJ010000112.1, on the reverse strand, counting down.
CATGCATAAAACGGTTTTCAAAAATGGTTTCGGTAATGGTGGCAGAACCTTCTGCCACGGCATTAAGAATAGAAAACTGTGCCTGCATATCGGTTGGGAAAGCCGGGTATGGCGCGGTGCGTACATCGACCGCCTTTGCCCGCTTACCTTTCATATCCAGAGAAATCCAGTTTTCACCCGTCTCAATCTCGGCACCTGCCTCGCGTAACTTGCCAAGCACCGCATCAAGCAAGCCCGGGTCGGTATCTTTTAACTTCACCTTGCCCCCGGTTACCGCCGCGGCAACCAGGTAGGTGCCGGTTTCAATCCGATCCGGCAGAATATCGTAGCTGGTGCCGTGCATGTGTTCCACACCTTCGATGGTGATGGTATCGGTACCAGCGCCACTGACTTTTGCGCCCATGGCATTCAGGCAGTTGGCAAGGTCCACCACTTCCGGTTCACGCGCCGCGTTTTCCAGTACCGTTGTGCCGTCGGCAAGACAGGCAGCCATCATCAGGTTTTCGGTGCCGGTTACCGTGACCACATCGAGCACGATCTTGGCGCCCTTGAGTCGCTTGCACTTCGCCTTGATATAACCGTCTTCCACCTTGATATCCGCTCCCATCAACTCAAGGCCATGAATATGCAGGTTGACCGGGCGGGCACCAATGGCACAACCACCGGGTAAGGACACTTCGGCTTCTCCAAAACGCGCCAGTAATGGCCCCAGCACCAGTATCGAAGCCCGCATGGTTTTCACCAGCTCATACGGCGCGGTATAACTGCTAATCGTGGTGGGATCGACTTCCACATCCATTTTTTCATCCATGGTCAGGCTGACGCCCATCCGCCCGAGTAATTCCATGGTGGTGGTAATATCATGCAGATGTGGAATATTACGGATTAGCACCGGCTCATCCGACAGTAATGTCGAAACAATAATCGGCAATGCCGCGTTCTTGGCGCCGGAAATACGAATCTCGCCGTTTAAGGCTTTACCACCGGTAATAATTAATTTATCCATCTCAATTTATTCTTATATATATTACGTTTAAAAAAAGCCCAACCCAATGATACATTTCGGTATATCAATCATCCTTCAAAATAAAATAAGCGTTCCCAATACCTGTTCACTCAGTATTAAATGAGGACTTTATGAGGTAGAAGGCATAAATAAGCGAAAAAGCGCAGTGTACATATAGTACATGAGCATTTTGAGCTTATTTTTAACGCCATCATTCCACCTTCCCGACATGTTGTCGGTGCGTGAGAAGCTGAAGGACAAGGCATAAATAAGCGAAAAAGCGCAGTGTACATATAGTACATGAGCATTTTGAGCTCATTTTTAACGCCATCATTCCACCTTCCCGACATGTTGTCGGTGCGTGAGAAGCTGAAGGACAAGGCATAAATAAGCGAAAAAGCGCAGTGTACAGGTAGTACATGAGCATTTTGAGCTTATTTTTAACGCCGTCATTCAGCTTCTCACACACCGACACGCAATTTCTGCGCTTTTTCCCACTCCGCTGGGGTATACGTTTTGATCGTCAACGCATGCAACTC
>JALUTJ010000112.1:0-1924 GCA_027057985.1 Chromatiales bacterium | reverse complement strand
ATCAAAACGTATACCCCAGCGTGGCATAAACTTTTTGTTGCTTTTTCACCAGTGACAGGCCATCAAATTCATCACCGATCACAATTGCCTCAAAATGACTGCCATCACCTTCAACTTTTACTTCACAATTCGGCAGGCCGGCCTGAATCATTTGCTGTACTTCTTCTGGAGTCATATTAATACCCTTACTAAAAATATGTTCTAATCTCGAAAAATGGGCACTATTGTAGCGCGACAAAGGGATGGCGGATACGGTAAGCCGGGATTTTGTCGCAAAATGAGCTATTGTGGGCGAATCGGGAGAATATCCAGCAGGCCACTGATGCCGGCAATGGCGCGCATTTGCTCTGGCAGGTTGTAAAACTCTACCTCCAGGTTTGCTTTTTTCGCCAGTTGCAGCACATCGACTAACAGGGCTACCCCGGCACTGTCACTGCGACTGATGGCCGATAAATCCAGTTGCAGGTTGTGATGGGTTGTTCGGGCTTCTGCTACCAGTGCGGCCATGCGGCTGGCCACTTCTGGTACCGTCTGCATATTTAGCTCACCGCTGATCGCAATCTGATCGGCATTTTTTTCGATGCTGACTGTCATGGATTTACTTTTTATCCCCGGAATCGACGAATTTATCGACAAAACGGCTGATGAGTTTTTCCAGTACAAGTGAATCCTGGGTCAGCTTGATGCGATCCTTGTCCTTGAGATTTTCTTCATCGCCACCGGCCTCGAGACCGATGTATTTTTCACCCAGCAGGCCGGCGGTGAGAATACTGGCCGAGGTATCTTTTGGCAGGGTGTTATAGCGGCTTTCAATTCGCATCTTGACCACGGCTTCAAAGGTCTGAGGATCAAAGATAATGGCACTGACCTGGCCTATCCGCACCCCGGCCATGGTGACGGCGGAACGCACCTTGAGTCCACTCACATCGTCGAAATGCGCCTCGACTTCATAGCCTTCATCCTGGCTGTAGATATTGAGATTGCTGACTTTCATCGCCAGCATAAACAGGGCAGCCAGCCCCGCCGCAACAAATAACCCGACAATAATTTCTGTTTGTTTTGTATTCATTTTCGGCCTCAGAACATAATTGCTGTAAGTATAAAGTCCAGCCCCAGCACTGCCAGGGAAGAATGTACTACCGTGCGCGTGGTTGCCCGGCTTACCCCTTCCGAGGTTGGCACGGCATCATAACCTTCAAACACGGCGATCCAGGTGACCACTCCACCGAAGACGATACTCTTGATGACACCATTATATATATCATCATAGAGGTCAACCTTGGCCTGCATTTGCGACCAGTAGGCGCCATCATCCACACCCAGCAGGCCAACGCCAACAAAATAACCGCCTATCACACCCACTGCGCTGAAAATGGCGGCCAGCAGCGGCATGGAGATAAAACCAGCGAGAAACCGCGGTGTCAGTACCCGCTGAATCGGATCCACCGCCATCATCTCCATGGCGGAAAGCTGTTCGGTGGCTTTCATCAGGCCGATTTCGGCGGTCAGGGCCGAACCGGCACGACCCGCAAACAGCAGTGCCGCCACGACTGGCCCGAGTTCACGCACCAGTGACAGCGCTACCATTACGCCCAGCGCTTCCTCGGAACCAAAGTCCACCAGGGTATTATAGCCCTGCAGGCCGAGCACCATACCGACAAAGAGGCCGGATACGAGGATGATCAGTAGTGAGAGCACCCCAACCGAGAAAATCTGCTGCACCAGCAGAGCCACCCTTGGCAACATGGCCGGAATACTGAGAAGAATGTGCCCAATCAGGATCGATGCCCTTCCCAGTCGCTGGAAGAATTTCAGTCCTTTGTGGCCAAGCTCCTGTATTAGATCCAGCACCATCTAGCGCTCCCCGTCCGCAAGCAGATCTTCGGCATAATCATTGGCCGGGTAATGGAACGGTACCGGGCCA
>JALUTJ010000111.1 GCA_027057985.1 Chromatiales bacterium | reverse complement strand
CAGGAAAAGGGCGTAGAGTTACGTGGTTGTGAAATCACGCAAAGTCTTATTCCCGGTATCAGGGCAGCAACCGAAGCAGACTGGGATGAAGAATACCTGGCACCCATTTTATCGATCCGCGTGGTCGAGGGTTTTGATCAGGCCGTGGATCATATTCACCAGCATTCTTCCGGTCATACCGAGTCGATCATGACAGAAAATATTGGCAGAGCACGCCAGTTTATGACCGAGGTGGATTCCAGCTCGGTAATGATCAATGCCTCTACCCGTTTTGCTGATGGCTTTGAATATGGACTGGGTGCGGAGATTGGTATCAGTACCGACAAGATTCATGCCCGTGGCCCGGTTGGGCTTGAAGGGCTCACCTCGCAGAAATATATCGTGATTGGTGATGGTCATATTCGGCAGTAATCTTTTATGATTGGTGTACTCGGCGGCACCTTTGACCCGGTGCACTTTGGTCATCTACGCACGGCACTGGATGTACAGCAGGCTTTATCCCTGGATGAGATTCGTTTTATTCCTGCCGGTGAACCACCCCACCGTGACAAACCCGTTGCTGATGCCTTAACCCGGCTGACCATGGTCAGGCTGGCGACCCACGGGCAGGAAAAATTCAGCGTTGATGAAAGAGAGATTCACCGTGCCGGTCCTTCCTACATGGTGGATACCCTGGCCAGTTTAAAAAAGGATTTTCCGCAGCAGCAACTCTGCCTGTTGCTGGGTACCGATGCTTTTAATGGATTGCCTCAATGGCATGAGTGGCAGCAGATTTTCGAACTGGCGGGTATCGTCGTCATGCAAAGACCGGAAGATGGTCGGGCAATGGAAATCAATAGCGTCATGTCGGCCGAGCTGCAAAGTCGTTTGCTTGAGCCGGAGCAGTTTTCTCAGCAGGCAACGGGGCATATCTGTATTGTGCCAGTGACACAGCTGGATATTTCCGCTTCACATATCCGGCGTACCTGGCAACAGGGCAGGGATATACAGTTTTTTTTACCGGATGAAGTGATTGCACTTATCCGACAACAGGATATTTATTAAGGTCTGATTTATGAACACGAAACAACTTTGCGATCTTGCCGTCGATGCACTTGAGGATATCAAGGGGATTGATATCCGCGTGCTGGATGTGGGTGATAAAAGCAGTGTTACCGATATTATGATTTTTGCCAGTGGTAATACCTCGCGCCAGGTCAAGGCGCTGGCAGATAACGTGGCGGAAAAAGCCAAGAAGGCAGATATGCAGCCACTGGGTATCGAAGGCGATGAAAGTGGCGAATGGATACTGGTGGATCTCGGTGATGTTGTGGTGCATGTTATGCAGCCTGCGGTACGCGATTTTTATAACCTGGAAAAGCTCTGGGGCGAAGACAGTCCTGCCGTGGCAGAAGAGTAAATACTTTTATGCAGATCCATATCATTGCCGTGGGAACACGCATGCCTGACTGGATCGAAGCAGGATTTAACGAGTACGTTAAACGTATGCCGGCAGAAAGTCGACTCGTTCTGCATGAAATTGCTGCCGGCAAGCGCGGTAAAAACAGTGATATAAAGCGATTAACCCGGCAGGAAGGTGAAAAGATGCTGGCGGCTATTCCAAAGTCGGCACACGTGGTTGCACTTGATGTGCTGGGAAAGCAGGTTTCTACCGAGCAACTGGCCGATGAACTGAAAAAATGGCAGTCTGGTGGTCAGGATATTGCCCTGTTGATTGGCGGGCCGGAAGGAC
>JALUTJ010000110.1 GCA_027057985.1 Chromatiales bacterium | reverse complement strand
AATCATTACAAAGTGGTATGATGAGAAACAAAGTTTTGAACCGCAAGATTTACGGCTATTTTATTTTACAAACTATGCGGCGAAACCAGAATGCGAGATATTCGATCTGCCGGCAACTGTTTTTACATTTCTATGGGTTGTGCAAAATCCAGCCTGGCCGGATATCAAAATCGCATGGCAGCGTTTCGTTCGCCGACACTTTCGTATCAAACAAGCGGATTTTGTCGAATCTGAAGGTGTTTGGAAGAGCACGAAAAAAAACGCCGGAGCACTGGCTGATGAAGATTATAAAAACAACCCGAACATTATTTATCAGATGTTATTGGCTGGTCAAAATATTCTGCGCCGGATGTATCGGCGTAGAGACAGCAAAAGCCTTGTCCCTGTTGAAATTGCCAAAGCATACTGCAAGGAGGTTCGCCTGATGAAGAAAGAACGTATTCAAGCCATTCTCGACCTTGCCGATCGGGTCTGCGATATGGTACAAAAAGAAGATGCCAAAAAACTGATTTATCCCCTTGAGAGCGCACGTTATGTTCATCAGTTTCGGACGGCATTGATCCGGCTGCTTAAAAAAAATATCGCTATGGGGCAGCCAGAACCGTTGTTTACGACCGACGACTACTTGGAAAAATTTCTTCCCGATGGCGAGCCTTGGACAGACATGCGTGACCTGATGCTGATTCGGATCTATGAAAAGCTGCACGCCTATCTGCAGGCTGATAGGGAAAATCTCAGTGAAGAAACAGTTTTGGAACCGTTTGAAGAAGATGACAGCATATAACCAGTATAACAAAATAAAACATGGAAGGAGTTGAACCATGAAGAGCATAAAACATACGGTACAGGGTTTCGTGCTTCTCGATCTCGATAATGTCGCTTTGAACAATTTGGGCAAAGATGAAACAACAACCCACGAAAATGCTGTTGCAGTAAAAAAACTGGTAAAAGACGGCAAAACCTATCCCTACATTTCAGGACAAGCCTGGAGATACTGGTGGCGAGAGACTCTGGCACTAAATCATAACTGGCAGCTCTCGCCCATTATCCGTGATAAAAAAGTTTCATATACCGAAGCCAACCCTATCGACTATCCTGATGATGACTTATTTGGCTATATGCGCGCGGTAAAGGGTGCTGATGCAGGCACGCTGACCCGGCTTTCACCTTTGAAAAACTCCTCGCTCATTGCCGTTGCTCCTACGCGTCCCGTTAACGAGTGGTCGGTAATGGCCAGAATGGAAGGCGACCCCGTGCCGTACGAGAAACAGGTCTATGCTTGTGTGATGAAAGGCATGTTCTCCATCGATTTGGATGAAGTGGGAACGTTTTATACACAGAACAGGTCGGGGTTTCATAATTTGGGAGAGGAATTAATCCAAAAGGCACAAGATGCCGGCGCAGCAAGAATCGATGATCCTATCGTGAAAGGCAAGAATGGCTCCCCTCTGCCACGTTATCGTTTGCCGAAAAAGGTGCGCTATGAGCGGGTGCAGCACGTTTTGCAAGCGCTGCACACCATTGCCGGCGGTGCCAAACGGGCCACCAATTTTGCAGATGTAACTCCCAAACTCATCGTGCTTGCGTTGCTGCAAGGCGGGAATCATCCCTTCTCTCATCTCGCTGTAGCGGACGGCCCGGTTGCTACATTCAGCATCGAAGCATTGCGCGATGTCCTGAACGATTACAGCGACCGATTCGCGAGCAAAATTTACATCGGCCGCCGTAGCGGTTTCATG
>JALUTJ010000109.1 GCA_027057985.1 Chromatiales bacterium | reverse complement strand
ATGAACGGCCATTTGCAGTCGGTTATTAGTGCTATCAGCATAGTGAGCAGCAAGACGACTGGATGCAGGAACCACGGTGAGAGCAACCAGTAATGAAGTTATCATGGCAGCATAAAGTGTGTAAATTAGTTCATTAAATAACAGGCCAATCAGGCCACCAATAAAAAGAAATGGCAGTATAGCGGCCAGATTAGTTGAGGTTGAAGCTATCATGGCACTGCTTATCTCAGCGGCGGCAGTTACCGCGGCTGCTGTTTTGTTATTATTCTCTGACTGTTTACGATGGATGTTTTCCAGCATAATAATAGTGTTATCGATCAGTAATCCTACGGCAAGGGCAAGCCCTCCAAGAGTCATGATATTCAGCGTGAAGCCAGAAAGTGCCATTATGATAAACGTAGCAAATATTGCCAGGGGAATGGCGCTACCTATAATAAGCGTACTGACGATATTGCCAAGGAAAAGATAAACGACAAACATGGCAAGGATAGCGCCTGATATCACGGCGATAGTGGCATTACTGATCGCCTGCCTGATAAAGACAGACTGATCATCAACAGGTCGTATCGTTATTCCCTGTGGTATCAGTTTTTCCTGTTTGAGTTGGCGAAGACGTTTTTTTACAGCCTGAACCACTTCTACGGTGTTTTGTTGTGGCTGTTTCTGAATCGATAACTTGATAGCCGGGATCCTGTTGAGTCGGATACGAAGACGTTCGTTGACTTGATTGCTGTTAACCCGGGCTATATCTTTCAGGCGGACGAGCTGAATCACATTTTGGCTGTCGCGCACCTGGCTGATAATAATATTCTCTAGTTCTTTGATGTTTTTAATCCGACCATGGGTTCGGATACTGAGTTCACGATGAGGCTCGATCAGTTTTCCGCCTGAGACATCCTGATTTGCCGCATTAATTGCACGGATAATATCAGTATAGGAAATATTAAGCAGGGCAAGCCTGTCTGGATCCAGTATCACCTGGAATTCTCGAATAGCACCACCGCCCACTTCTGCAGATGCAACACCCGACACATTAATGAGCCAGTTACGTAACTGGTAATCAACCCACTCTCGTAGTTTTGTACTGTTTAAGAATTCAGAGCTGACTGCAAATTCGATAACGGGTATTTGCATTGGGTCACGTTTATAGATTACCGGAGGTTCAATTGTTGCGGGTAAAAATCGTTTAGCCCTGTCGAGCCGGGTACTGGCATCGCGCAAGGCAAGATCGATATCGGTACCAAGTGGAAAACCCAGATCAATCGCAGTTCTTCCTGCGCTGGTACTTGACCTTATGCTTTCAAGGTTCTCGGTGATGGCCAGTTGTTCCTCTAGCTGCCGAGTGATCTTGTCTTCCATGATTAGAGTATTGACATTGTTATCAAAAATTCTTACCCGGAGTTCAGGGTAGATTATGTGGGGTAGCAGATTGATGCGCAAACCATCGAGTGCAAAAAGTCCGAGGATTACCACAGTCAGTGCCAGCATGAAAACACTGACTGGCCGATGAATCGACCAGCTTGCCAGTTTATTACTGAGTGGAGTTTGCTTCATATTGATTTACTTAACTGATGACTACTCAGTGTTTTTTACCTTGATGCGACTGCCATCAGATAACGACTGAAAACCACGACTAATAATCATATCACCGGCCTCTAGTCCATTGATTATTTCAACTCGATCATCAAACTGCAATCCAGTCGTTATCCGTGTTTTTGTTGCTTTATCATTTTCAACCCGGTAAACAAATTCGCCAAGGTTATCATTCTGAATACAATAGCCAGGGAGCGTGAGGCGGGGGGTGGTTTCGCTCTGGATAATGACACGGGCAAGCTGTCCGGGTAACACATTTTCTTCATTGCGGGTAAACTGAACTTCAATTTTTCCCTTGCGGCTTCGAGTATCGATTTCAGGGAAAATACGAATAATTTTTCCTGTAAATATTTTATTTGCAATGGCATCGATATGGATTTCTGCCGTCAAACCGGGTTTTATCTGGTTAAGTAAAATTTCTGAAACCGGGAGAATGATTTTGACCTTTTCAATATCTGCAATGGTCATTATGTGACTGTAAAGTGGCGTGATATCACCTTCTTCAACTTTACGTTCGGTAACGATACCATTTAGTGGTGAGTGTATCCGGGCATAGGAAAGGCGTGTCTGCAGGATTTCAACTTCTGCCTGGGCCAGTTGCACCTGGGTGATCGCCCGCGCTAGCAGTTCATCAGAGGCCAGTTTCTTTTTTTCCAGCCGACGCAGGCGGCGTAAATCCACCTTTGCCTGGTTGAGTTGTGCGCGGGCTTTTTTAAGTCTTTTCTGTAACAGGGTATCGTCCAGTGTCACCAGTAGCTGTCCCTGTTTAACCCTGTCACCGGGATAAACTACCAGTTGTTTTACCTGGCCCGGTTCCTGATTGAAGATGCGGACGGTGCGAACAGGCTGGATTTCGGATGTGATTTTTTCCAGCCGCCGTAAGGGAGCTATGCTTGCGGTAACAACTTCCACATTCGTGGCAGCAGGGCGCCGGGCTGAGCTGCCATGCCGGTTATCACAGCCAGCGAGTAGCCCTGATAGCAAAAGGGATATTACCAGTAGAAAACCCTGTTTACGAAGAAAGCTCATTTTGACAACCCTGTTTTATATGCTTTTTCTGGAAAGTCATCAGTTTAACATGAGATAATATCAAGGTGATATAGTCGGTTATTTGTCATTATTATTTCCGTTTCCAGTAATTTTAAGCAGGAGGAATATGAGCCAGTTTCGCTACACCGATGCCCCTCAGGGTGGCAGGCAGGATATCAGGAACCTGAAAAGGGTTTTCCCCTATATCTGGGAGTACAAGGGCAGGGTACTGATTGCGCTGTTAAGCCTGGTACTATCGAAAGTGGCAATCGTTGGTATCCCGCTGGTATTCAAGGAAATTATTGATATCTTCGATCAGCTAGATAAATCTCGAGTCAGTGTTCCCATTCTGTTGTTTTTGCTCTACGGTGCATTGCGCCTTGGCGGCTCCCTTTTCAATGAGCTACGTGATGCTGTCTTTGCCCGTGTCCGTTACCATGCCATGCGCATGCTTTCCAACCAGGTATTGCAGCACCTGCACAAGCTTTCGCTACGTTACCACCTGCAACGGCGTACCGGAAATATTATCCGTGACCTGGAGCGAGGTACTAATAGTATCAGTCAGATACTCAATTACCTTGTTTTCAATATCGTACCAACTTTTGCCGAGTTTGCGCTGGTGGCCTTTATTCTGCTACGCCAGTATGAGGCACGTTTTGCCATCGTGACTTTTACCACGGTAGCCATTTATATTGCCTTTACGTTGCTGGTTACCGAGTGGCGCATGCATTTTCGCCACAGGATGAATGCCCTGGACTCAAAGGCGAATGGTCAGGCAGTAGATAGCCTGATGAATTATGAGACAGTTAAGTATTTTAATAATGAAGCCTTCGAAGTAAGGCGTTACGATAATACGCTAGGAGAATGGGAAAATGCCGCAGTAAAAAGCCAGACCTCCATGTCGATCCTGAACTTTGGTCAGGGTGCCATCATAGCCCTTGGTCTTACCCTGATCATGATTTATGCAGGGCAGGGCGTGGTTGATGGCAGTATGACACTGGGTGACCTGGTGCTGGTCAATACCATGATGCTGCAGTTATTTATGCCCCTGAGTTTCCTTGGCATTATTTACCGCATGTTGAAACATACCCTGGCGGATATGGATATGGTCTTCCGCCTGCTGGATGAAGAACTGGAGATTAAAGATGGTAAAACTGTGCCTGCCTTACAGCACAAGCAGGGAGAAATTCGTTTTGAACATGTTTATTTTTCCTACCAGGACGATCGCGAAATATTGCATGATATAAATTTTGTGCTTAAGCCGGGGCAAAAACTGGCCGTGGTCGGTCATTCCGGTTCAGGCAAATCGACTCTGGCCAGGCTTTTATTCCGTTTTTACGATGTGAATAAAGGCAGGATTCTTTATGATGGTCAGGATATTCGCGAGGTTTCACAGGACAGCCTGCGCCAGATGATTGGTATCGTGCCTCAGGATACTGTGCTGTTCAATGAATCGATTCGTTATAATATCGAGTATGCTCGTCCTGGTGCCTCTTTTGATGAAATATGTGAAGCCGCACGACTGGCTAATATTCATGACTTTATCGAAAGCCTGCCAGAGGGTTATGAAACTGCCGTTGGTGAACGCGGCCTCAAACTTTCCGGTGGTGAAAAGCAGCGACTGGCGATCGCACGGGTTATTCTCAAGGGTTCTCCGGTATTGATTTTTGATGAAGCAACTTCGTCGCTGGATTCAAAGTCGGAGAAAAGCATCCTTGAAGCACTGGGTACCGTGGCGCAGTCACATACCACGCTGGTAATTGCACACCGGCTTTCGACCATTGTCGATGCAGAACAAATCCTGGTGATGGACAGGGGACGGATTGTCGAGCAGGGTACACACCAGTCGTTACTGGCAGAAGAAGGGATGTATGCAGAAATGTGGACCCTGCAACGACAGGATCAGGAAGCAGAGTTACTGGAGAATAACGAGTAAACTGATTTACTCGTAACGCTTGCGATCCTTGCGTCGACCAGTTGCACCGGCCTGCTGCACAATAACACCTTCAAGTTGATCAAACTCGATTTCACGCTTTTCGTGCAGATAGGCTTCGTTTAATGGTGCAATAAAATAGTGACCATCTTCGATCAGAAGCTGGCGGAAGATATAGCCATTTTCTACGCGAGCCATGACATAGCATTCATGTTTAACCGTAGCTGAAGTATCAACGATAATGATGCAGCCTTTTTTGAATTCTGGCTCCATGCTGTCATCAAGCACCTGCAGGGCAAAGGGTTCTGAGCCGGAACAACTGCTTTGTTCCAGTTCAGCCTTTATATCAGGAATAAAATCTACTTTTGTCTGACTCATAATTTAACCTTGAACGTTTTCAGGACGTTATCTGTTTACTCGGGAGCTCTTTGCTCGGGACGAATATGTGAAGTAAAGTAATCAATCGCAGTATCTTCATCCACTTCGTTACCATCCTTGTCATACAGAGGCTGATCATAATCACTCCAGCCACGAAGCCCTGTTTTTAAAGAAACAACGTTGTTGTAGCCCATCTTTTGCATAACTTCACAGGCAAAAACGCTACGATTTCCGGAACGACAGGCAACAACGACTTCCTTGTCACGCGCTAGCACCAGTTCTGGTACTGTGTCTTCGAAATCCCATTCACAGGCCGCTTCCAGTATACCGCGTGGAACATTAATCGAATTCTGGATGTGCATGGCTTCATATTCATAGGGTTCGCGAATATCCAGCAATATCAGGGATGGATTTTCTGCCAGGCGTTCTTCAAGGTCCCAGGGAAATATTTCACGAATATTCCTGACACTTTCTGCTACCAGTTCATTAAATGTTTTCATGATTGTCTTTAGGCTGTTTTATTAAAACCACGTTCAACCGCCATGACAGCGGCTTCTACGCGAGAATGTACATTGAGTTTACGCAGGATAGCTTTAACGTGAAGTTTAACAGTTCCATCGGAAATGCCAAGATTACGCGCAATGGCCTTGTTACTCTGGCCTTCGGCAAGCAGTCCTAGTATTTCTGTTTCCCGAGGGGTTAGTACCGAGAATGGACTATCGTCGATTTCATCACTGTCGGCAGACTTGCCCTGTACTGCACGAGCCAGTATCGGTGCCAGATCTGGGGCAACCACGGTCTTACCGGCTACGATTTCGCGTAGGGCAAGTACCAGCTCGTCTGGTTCCATGTCTTTTAACAGGTATCCCTGGGCACCGGCACGAAGCGATCTGAGCAGGTCATTTTCCTCGGTACTGGTGGTTAGCATGACAATGGACAATGACTCGTTTTTCTCACGTAACATGGTCAGTACTTCGAG
>JALUTJ010000108.1 GCA_027057985.1 Chromatiales bacterium | reverse complement strand
TGAGTGCCTGTGCATTTTCCGGTTCACGCTTTACCACGCTTTCAAGATCCCGGATACCGGTATCCAGCCTGCCTACCTTCTCTGCTACCAATGAACGCGCGTACAGTAGACGATTATTATCCGGCAGGGTCTTTAATGCCTCGGTATAAAGACTGAAGGCTTCCCTGTACTTGCCCGCATTGGTCAGCATCTCACCCTCGGTAAGAAAAATACGCAGCTCCCTTTCTGCCGAGTCCGGGCTAAGATTTTGCAGACGTTGCCGGGCCTGTTGTAACTCGCCCTTCTTTGCCAGCAGCAGGGCAATGCGCAGCTCGGCCTCAAAACCGTACTGTGGATGTTCCACCCGCTGGTAGGCATCGAGTGCCTTATCAGGCTGGTTCATCAACTCATAGGACTGACCCAGGTAGTACCAGGATTCGGCAGCCTTCCTGTTATCTTCGAGTAACTGTTTGAAGTAGGTTATCGCCTGCTGCGGCTTATTCAGCTGCAGGGTCAAAAGACCCAGTGCAAAACGGGCATCGTGCTGGTATTTCTCATCATCGGTGAGTTGTGAAAACTGCTTGATGGCCGCCTCATACTGGCGTGCATCCACCAGGTTACGGGCATAGAACATACGCAACTGGTTATTATCCGGCTGTGCATCCACGCTTTGGCGCAACATAGCCAGAGCCTGCGCCCGGCTCTTCATCCGCATCAGGATATTGGACTTGAGCATATAGGCGCGGGTCCATTCCGGCTTCATCGCCAGTACCTTGTTAATAGAGGTAAGCGCCACTTTCTGCTTGCCCAGCAGGAAGGCCAGCTGGCTGTAGGCATACAGTGCCTCGGGGTTGTCACGGCGGTTGGCAATCAGTTCCTTCATCACCGCCATAGCGGCCTGCTTGTCTTTTTCCTTGCTCAGCAAGGAGGTAATCAACATAAAATTCTTTTGCTGCTCGGCCTTGTTATGGTTAAGCACATATTCAAAATGCCTGGCCGCTTCATGCAGTTTGCCAGCGCGCACCAGCAAGGCCGCCAGTACCTGGCGGGCTTCAAGACTCTGTGGCTCCAGCTCGGTCCAGAGCCGCGCCGCGGTCAGGGCACGCTTGTTATCCCGGGCAAAATAGGCCGCACGGGTGGCTTTCTGGGCAATACGGGGATCACGGGTCAACACCGCCGCACGGGTGTAAAGTGCAGCAGCAAGTCCTACCTGGCCACGTTGTGAGGCCACATCGGCACTGAGCAGGTAGTATAGAATTTCGCCATCCAGCCCTCTTTTATCCGACTTTTTAGCGACGGAGGGGCGCTTTTGGGGCTGTTTCTTCGCGGCAGATTTTTTTGCCACTGGCGCCGGTTTCTCGGCCTGTTTTGTACCCGAAAGGCCGGAACAGCCCGTTTGTAGCAGTAAAATCGCGGCTGGAAGCAGCCAATATGTAAATAATTGTCTTTTCTTTGTCATCTTGGACTCAACTATAACCGACTTTTTGTCGATTTACCTTTATAATACGCCGCTGATTATGCCGGAGATCCCATTATCTGCAGATGAATAGTTGCGTGATAGTTGTTTATATATGGTGTAACCCGGTATTGTGCAAGTTTTTTACCCATTTTGATGTGAATTAATCGACAGTGACCTTATTAGCCCTCGGAATTAACCATAAAACTGCGCCCGTTGAAATCCGCGAAAAGGTTGCGTTTGCGCCGGAAAAAATGGAGCAGGCGCTGCATGAGTGCGTCAACAAGGGCGAGGTCAGCGAAGCCGC
>JALUTJ010000107.1 GCA_027057985.1 Chromatiales bacterium | reverse complement strand
ATGTACCGGCAAAATTACGGGCACCAGACTGAGTAATGGATGAAGTATTATTCAGGTAAGTCTGGGTGGTTCTGGCCTGGTTAGCGTCACCGTTTTGAATTGTGGTTGAGCTATTGGCTGTGCCGTATTGATTGGTTGTTGCCAGGTTGCCATCACCAATCTGGTAAGAGGTGCTTTCATTTTTAGATCCTGTCTGATATGTGCTTGAAACACTGTTAGAAGAAGCGCCATAGCTCGCAGTGGTACCATCATAGATATGTCCCTGGTATTGTCTTGAGCGGTTATCAGCACCAAACTGTCGTACAGAAACAGTATTATCACTTGAGTACACCTGTTGCTGGACAGAAGATTGTCCATTACCTTGCTGAGTCGCTGTGGCGGTATTATTGCTACCACTTTGATTTTGTGAGGCATTGCGGTTGTCACCGGCATAAGTCTGTTGATCAATGCTGGCATTGTTGTTCTGACCATATTGTGTCTGGACTGCGGTATCTGCAGCAAAGGCCTGAGCAGAACCCAGGGCAAGTGCAACAGCAGTGGTGATGTGTGTAAGTTTACTCATTTATGTTACTCCCTTTTTGTGTATAAAAATCTATAAACCTTGACGGATAAGAATACGTTTATTGTTTCCAAATTGGGTAACTCGACTGTTGAGCCCGTTACCATATTGAATCTGACGACTAATATTATTAGCACCATACTGAATGCTGACAGCGTTATTGCGTGTTCCCTTCTGGATTTGTTGAGACTGGTTGTTACGTCCGCGTTGTGAGCTGAGTGAACGGTTTTCATCACCGTCTTGTTCAATATAACTCTGGTTTTCGTTGCCTTTTTGTTTGATAGCGGCATTATTATTGGTGCCGGACTGATAGATGCGTGCATAGTTTCCAGTCTGTACCGCATCGGATTCCTCGGTGTAGCTGTCACGTGCTTCAAGGATGGAACGGAGTTTACGGTTGGCAGGCGATATCAGGGCATCTTCTGTTGTGGCAAGATCGGGGTTTTCAGATGCAATATCTTCGGCAGCATAAACTGGCGTGAGGTATGCCCCGATAATAAATAATAACCCTGTTAATCTGATGTGTCCTGGCATTTTATGCCCATTGTCTCAGTTAAGTGTAAGATAAAAACAACAAATAATTGCTTCTTTGTGGGGGGTTGATTTTCACTATATGTGAGCACATTCACATTTAGTATAGGTTGTTAGCATGAAAATTATTCATACCCGATAAGCCATGGTATGAGAAAAGGCGTAGTTTTTATTTCTCCGTTTCTTCATTTTCAGGCAGACTCAATCGAGCTAGTTCAGATATTGTCAGTTGCCGGTCTTCCTTCTGCTTCAGATATGAGCGGATACTCTCATGATCAAGATAGGATTTTTCTTGGGTGGTCCAGTTCTTGTTCAGTATCCCTTCCAGAATCAAGGAATAAACCGCTTTTTCAATAGCGTCAGTTACACAGAGTACAGCCGGTTCATTGGTTGTGACACCCCCTTCAGATTCAAGCAAACGTTTGAAACTGACAAAACGGAATACACCGGCTGAAATCTCCCGTGACAGGATGGATTTGGTTACCGAGACCGAGCTTAAAATTTCACCGGTCATAATATCGATGGCTCGCAGGTGCACGGTAACCTGATCAACCCGGTATTTTGTGTTCATGCCGATACCAAAATACTTTGCACCAAAACCACCGGTCTGAATATTGGAGTCATAACCAGTTATTCCGCCTTCAAGCAGAATATTGGAAAATTTCAGTGGCGGAATATCCTGAACCTGATTATTTTTTTTCAGGGTGGCACGAATGATTTTTCTTTCTGTTAGCAGGTTTTGCAGGCCTTCCCGCTCCATCGGGGTAAACCATTTTGAATCCCTGAGAGCCTGTAGCAAAATCGACGTTGCCCCCTGTGTTACTGCCGTTGAGAATGAGCTGACACCAGTTTGTTGTTTGTATTGCCCGGTTTGATCGCGAAAGCTGTAAACGGCAACCGGTATTTTCCCTGCTGGCAGAGGTAAACTGAGCAGATCTTTATGGCTGGATGTTGTCCTTGTTAATTGTGCTGGCATGGGATGTTCATAGGCTTCGTTATAATGCGCCGTGGTACATCCCTGAAGCACAACAGTCGAGAACAGTAGTGCCAGTAAGTAAAATCTTCCTGATTTTGAATAGGTCATTTTAATTTACTAGATAACTGGAATTTCAATCACAGATGTAGAACCTGTGGCCAGCTCAGTAATGGTGATTACTGTGAGCAGAGGATCATCGGTATTGACATCGATCTGGTATTCAGAAGTAGTATAGGTACCGGAAGCGGCTCCTGATCCAAATGTATCCGTGACAATTTTACTGGCGAGCTGACTCAGAATAAGCCGGTTGAGTGTCTCCTTGAAATTATCGATGCCTGCTGCCCGTTCAAAGGGATCGATGGCATCGGGATCCTTGAAGTCATTTTGTGCATTGGCCTGGTTCAATAAAATGGTACCATTCGAAGAAAAACCGCCAAAGGAAGGGCTAACTGGCGTGTAAATCAGCTCAGAAGCAAATGCATTGACTGAAAATGCAAGTAATAAAAGATACGATAATCTGTTCATGAAATATCCCCTTTAAGTTAAGTAATGGTTAGAAGCCGGTTGTCGCCATATCCTGTGAATTGTTTTGTGTCAGCATCAGTCTGAGTATTTTCCGTGATACAACCGAGACAGCATTTTTTATTGTGTTTTTGTCTGCCTGGCGGCCTTGGCGGATTGATGCCTTGTAAAGGATCTGGTTCTGCCCACGGATGGTGACAAGATTACCCCAGCGTGCGGAAGGTTTTTCTGTAATAATAAGGTTGACCCCTCCGTTACGACTGGCAACAAGCCAGAGCGCGGCAAATGCTCTGTAAAAATCATGACCAGAAACAGTAATAGTACGATCGATCACCAGTCCCTGTATTTCTTCTGCTTCAGTTGAAGCAAATGAAGGGGTAGCGGTAAAGGCAAAGATGATAAAAATCAGTTTCCGTAATAAGCAGGGTGTAACCACACCAAAACTCCTTTTTGGCCATTAAAAATGTGTGAGATATCGAGGGACACACATTATTGTCTTATTCATCACAAAATTAATCAGTCGAAAGTATTAATTTTGTAGTAAGTATTTTGTCCGGGTTAACGAAAAGTATTAATGCCGTAAATGCCGGTTAGCCCAGTTTGCGGCCTGCATACGATTATCGACATTGATCTTTTTATAAATATGATAAATATGCGTTTTAACCGTATGTTCACTCAGGCAGAGACTATTGGCGATGTCATTATTGCGAGAGCCTTCGGCAATAAGTTTAATAATTTCTGTTTCTCGCCGGGTGAGGCCAAAATCTTCAATTCGTGCAGGCGTGTTTTTTCGTGTATTGATTAAGAGTTTCGATAATAATTTTCTTGATAGCCAGAGTTCACCATCGAAAATGGATTTAATCCCGCTAATAAACTGTTCGTGGGCAATATTTTCAGGAAACAGGCCTTTAATTGCAGTGTGTTGAGCAAAATTTTCGGTATCACAGCTTTCTGACACATTGAACAGTGCAATATGTGTGCTCTCCGCTTTATCTGGTAAGTTCTCGAGAAAGCTGATAATTCTTTCTTCTGTCCAGCTATTACAGTCAATCAGTAGCAGTGTTCCGTCCTGAATTTCATCTGGGTTGACAGAAATAAAACTTTCAGGCTCTGTAACTGTCGTGGGGTAGGTGGTATGGGTTTCGATATAGGAGGCAAGTAATGAGTTTTGCAGGTTTTCCTTCCCTATGACTACGACCTCTTTAGCCATTGTTCACTCCCTGATCTTTTTGACTCCGCGCCTATACTGATAAAGGCCAAAAACTGTGAATTTCATCACATCTTAGCAGGCGGGGATTTTATTTACAAGAAGGCTGAAATACAGGCAAAAGCAGAGGGGAAATGATTGTTAATTGGCGCAGCGGCCATGTAAAATACTCGGCCTTTATTGCTGAATAGTGTCTTTTTCGGCTAGTAGTTGCAGGTAAAGTCTTCCATGTCCCATGAAAAAATGACCCCAACAGAACGACGTGTTGCCTCGTCACTATCGGCTATCTTTGCCTCACGGATGCTGGGTTTATTCCTGATTCTGCCCGTTTTCGCGGTGTATGCGTCGGAACTCAAAGGGAATACTGCCACCCTGGCCGGTATTGCGATTGGGATTTACGGCCTGACCCAGGCGATTTTTCAGATTCCACTTGGCATGCTGTCGGACAAAATCGGCCGAAAGCCGGTGATTGTTGGCGGTCTGTTGGTGTTTGCTCTTGGCAGTGTCGTTGCCGCGATGTCGGTTACGATTTACGGTGTCATAATCGGCCGGGCATTACAGGGGGCCGGCGCTATTGCCAGTGCCATTATGGCTCTTGCTGCTGATTTGACCCGTGAGGAGCACCGTATCAAGGTCATGGCTTCCATTGGAATGAGTATTGGGCTTTCTTTTGCTCTGGCCATGGTGATAGGCCCTATCCTGCACGGCTGGTTCGGAGTGGAAGGAATTTTCTGGGTCACGGCTCTGTTGGCTGGTGGCGGCATCCTGGTGGCTCGATATTTTGTGCCAACACCGGTAATAACCCGTTTTCACCGTGATACCGAGGTCGAAATCGGCTGGTTCCGCAAGGCGCTGGCGGATCCACAGTTATTACGACTGGATGTGGGGATTTTTATCCTGCACTTCGTACTGGTTGGGACTTTTGTTGTCATGCCCACCGTGATGCATGACAGGCTGGGTTTTGCGGTTGAGCAGCACTGGCAACTGTATTTACCGGTGCTGTTTCTTGCGGTGCTGACCATGGTGCCCTTTATTATTCTGGCGGAGAAAAAACGCAAGATAAAACAGGTACTTATCGGTGCTATCCTGGTTATGGCGCTAAGCCAGATGGGGATGCCGCTTTTTTCGGGTTCTTTAGCCAGTTTTGCAATCATGTTATGGTTATTCTTTAGTGCCTTTAACCTGCTGGAGGCCAGTATGCCATCGCTGGTGGCGAAGATGGCACCGGCAGCCCATAAAGGCACCGCGATGGGGGCTTACTCTACCTCACAATTTCTGGGCGTATTTCTCGGCGGCCTGACTGGAGGCTCCTTAAGTGAATTTTATGGTCTGGGTGGGGTTGCGCTGTTCAATGTGGTGCTATTACTGGTGTGGGCAGGGCTGGCAATCACCATGGCGCGGCCAAAATTTTTAACCAGCTTCCTGCTTAATGTGGGAGCGGTCAGTGCAGAAGAAGCCGAGAAACTGATTCATGCACTCAATGCAATTAACGGTGTGGCAGATGTTACCGTGGTCGCAGAAGACGGGATCGCCTACCTGAAAATTGATAAAGACAGGATCGATATGGATGAGTTGTTAAAATATGCCGTACCTGAAGATGAAAAAATTTAAAAACAGATAACTGGAGAGAAGAAAATGGCAAGGGGTGTAAATAAAGTAATCCTGATTGGCAACCTGGGACAGGACCCGGAAGTAAAGTACATGCCGAACGGTAATGCGGTGGCAAATGTCAGTATCGCCACGAGTGAAAGCTGGAAAGACAAGAATACCGGTGAACAGGTAGATAAAACCGAGTGGCATCGCGTGGTCTTTTTCCGTCGTCTTGCTGAGATCGTAGGAGAGTACCTGAAAAAAGGTTCCAAAGTTTATGTTGAAGGCAAGCTGCAAACCCGGAAATGGCAGGACAAGGATGGTAAAGATCACTGGACGACCGAGATCATTGCCAATGAAATGCAGATGCTGGATTCCCGTGGTGGCAGTACCGACTTCAACCAGTCTGCCCCGGCAGCAGCACCACAGCAATCCGCCGCCCCTCAGGCAGCAGCACCTGCCCCTGAGTTTGATGACGATATTCCTTTTTAGAATTTATTTGATGTACTTAAGGCAGTTTAGTGTATAGGTCGGTTCAAGGAGCAAAGCGACGGAACC
>JALUTJ010000106.1 GCA_027057985.1 Chromatiales bacterium | reverse complement strand
ACGGCAGTGGGTCATACAGGTTGCGTGCATAAATGCGGTTACCCGTACCGCTGACCAGATGTCCTTCATAGCTGGATACAATATAAGGCGCATCTTCAACCTGTTCCTCGGTGACCACCCGCGGACGATCGAGGAAGGGGCGAACCGCACTCATTGGAATGGTAGAAATGGCTTTCTGAATACCCGATACCCGCTTCGAAGGGGAGAGCTTCACCACTTTTAGACCCGGCTTGATGGGCTCGGTCTTTTTCGGCGGCTTCTTGCCCTGTGGATGCAGGCCAGCCTGGCCATCGAGTGTCAGGTAAGGCTTACCATCGACCTGGTACATAATAATGACATCACCCGGGTAAATCAGGTGCGGATTACGAATATTCGGGTTGATATGCCAGACAGAAGGCCATAACCAGGGATCTTTCAGAAAACGCTTGGAGATATCCCACAGCGTATCACCCTTGACCACCACATAGCGTTCCGGGTAGTCCGGCACCATCATGTCAGAGGCAGGCTGTTCTTCGGCTGCAACTGTCTCTTCGATCGGCTCTGCAGCAACAGGCTCTTGCTGTACAACCGGGGTTGATTCTTCAACCGGCTGTGGCGCACTACAGGCCGTGAGGCCAAGCAGGATGAACGCGGGCAGTAAAACAGACGTGAGTCGCAAGCGAGTGATTTTATTATTCATATGCTTCCCTTGATTGAGAGGGCTGAAAATCTGGTAAACCCGTTTTTTCAGTTGATACCTGTGTTTTTAGTGCATACAGACTGAAAAATCCAGTAAATTTTTATTGTTCTCAACACCTTCTTATCTATTAGTATCATAATGTTAGCAGCTTTTTCTACAAATGTACTAGAGAAACCTGCGATAAAGTGCAGTAAAATATCATTTTCATGTAAAAAACTGTGAACAGGGCAGGGTAAAAATATCCTGCCTAAAATCACAAATTTCATTTAAAATACCAGCATGGCTATATTACGTATTCTCCATTTTCCCGATGATCGTCTGCGCACTATTGCAAAACCTGTGGCAGAAGTGACCGATCAGCACCGTACCCTTATCGATGACATGCTCGAAACCATGTATGACGCACCCGGTATCGGCCTTGCCGCAACCCAGGTCAATGTGCATGAGCAAATCCTGGTCATTGATATTTCTGAAGAGAAAAACCAGCCAATTGTGCTGATCAACCCCGAAATTCTGGAAAAAGACGGGGATCAGGAATTTGATGAAGGCTGCCTTTCGGTACCGGGTATTTATGAAACCGTGCACCGTGCCGAGCATATCCGGGTTCAGGCGCTCAACCGCGAAGGGGAAAGTTTTGAAATGGAAGCCCACGGACTGCTAGCGGTCTGTATCCAGCATGAAATGGATCACCTCAAGGGCAAACTGTTCGTCGATTACCTGTCACAGCTGAAAAAACAGCGGATCCGCAAAAAGCTGGAAAAACAGCAACGCAACGCGATGTAGGCGGGCACATCGTTGAAAATTATCTTTGCCGGGACTCCCGATTTTGCTGCCAGCGCCCTTGCTGCCCTGATTGAATCCAATCACGAGGTCATCGCGGTTTATACCCAGCCGGATCGACCCGCCGGGCGTGGCCGTAAGTTACAGCAAAGCCCGGTCAAGCAGCTTGCGCTCGAGCATGACATCCCGATTTTTCAGCCGCTTAATCTAAAAGGTGAACAGGAGCAGGCCGCTCTGCAAGACTTACAGGCAGAGGTCATGGTGGTGGCCGCCTATGGCCTGATTCTGCCC
>JALUTJ010000105.1 GCA_027057985.1 Chromatiales bacterium | reverse complement strand
ATGAGCGGCTGCGGGCGAAATTTACAGGAACGGCCGACAAGGTGGTGAATCTCATCACTTTTTTTGCACAGGAGGTGCGGGAAATACTTGCCTCGATCGGCGCGCGTTCGCTGGATGACGTGATCGGCCGCGCCGATCTGCTGACCCAGGTCAGCCGCGGTTCGGCGCATCTGGACGACCTTGATCTCAACCCGATGCTGATCTCGGTCGATGAGGGGCAGGACATCCGCTATGACCGCAACAAGCCGCGCCAGCAGGTGCCCGACACGCTCGATGCGCAGATCGTCAAGGATGCCAAGCGCTTCTTTGAAGACGGCGAGAAGATGCAGCTATCCTATACGGTGCAGAACACCCACCGCACCGTGGGCACCCGCGCCTCGAGCCATATCGTGCGCCGTTTCGGCATGCGCAACACGCTGCAGCCCGACCACCTGACGGTGAAACTGTCGGGCTCTGCCGGGCAGTCGCTCGGCGCCTTTGCCGCGCCGGGGCTGAAGATCGAGGTCTCGGGCGACGCCAACGACTATGTCGGCAAGGGCCTGTCGGGCGGGCTGATCGTGGTGCGCCCGCCGCTTGCCAGCCCGCTGGAAGCGGCAAAGAACACCATCATCGGCAACACGGTGCTTTACGGCGCCACCGCCGGCAAGCTGTTCGCCAACGGGCGCGCGGGCGAGCGGTTCGCGGTGCGCAATTCGGGCGCGCGCGTGGTGGTCGAGGGCTGCGGCTCCAACGGCTGCGAATACATGACCGGCGGGGTGGCGGTGATCCTGGGCGAGATCGGCGGCAATTTCGGCGCCGGCATGACCGGCGGAATGGCCTATATCCACGATGAGAGCGGGCGTGCGCGGGACATGATCAACATGGAAACGCTGATCGTGCAGCCGCTCGATTCGGCCCAATGGGAGGGCGAACTGCGCGCCCTGATCGAGGAACACGCCCGCGAGACCCGCAGCGCAAGGGCGGCGGCGATCTTGCAGAACTGGGATGCCGAGCGCGGCCGGTTCCTGCAGATCTGCCCGAAAGAGATGCTGCCGCATCTGGCGCATCCGCTCAGCGACCGGGAGGCGTCGGAAAAGACCGCGTGAGAAAAGCGAAACCGGCCCGGCGCAAGCACCGGACCGGCCCTGGGGGTGCGAAGGTCAGTTGACCTTCGCGGGCTTGACGACGGGCTTGCCGCCGACAACCACGGGTGCGTCACCGTTGGGGAATTCATAGACCCCCATTTCGCCGTCATCGGTGTGCAGCATGGTCAGCACCGTGTCGCCGGGCTTGATCGCCTCGGACAGTTCGACCACCACGTTGCGGGTCGTGCCGGCGGTGATGCGGGTATGGCCGAGCGATGCGGGCACCACCGGCTTGCCGTCTTTCATCGCGTGGATGACCAGAAAACCGTCCTTGGCGATGGAGACCGATTTCACCACCACCTTCTTGCCGGCGCTCTGGGCGCCGACCTTGATCGACTGATGCGCCAGAGCCGGGGCGGCGAAGGCCAGGGGAAGGGCGGCGATCAGTGCCAGTTTTGCGAGTTTCATTTGTGATTCCTCTTTCTTTTTACGGGTTTGTCAGCTTCAGTTGACCTTGGCGGGCTTGACCACCGGCTTGCCGTTCATCACCACCGGGCCGTCGCCATTGGGGAATTCGTAAACCCCCATCTGGCCGCCATCGCTGTGCAGCATGGTCAGCACCGTGTCGCCGGGCTTGGTGCCTTCGGAGAGTTCGACCACCACGTTCTTGTGGGTGCCCGCCTTGAGCG
>JALUTJ010000104.1 GCA_027057985.1 Chromatiales bacterium | reverse complement strand
AGGAACTCAACCAGACCCGGCTTGAGGTCATTCGTCGCCTCGGTCGTGCCGCAGAATACCGCGATGATATGACCGGCTTTCATATTATCCGCATGAGCCGTTATGCCCAGGCACTGGGGCTGGCTGCCGGCATGAGTGAAAAAGAAGCGGATATGTTGCTCAATGCCAGCCCAATGCATGATATTGGCAAGATTGGTATCCCGGATAGTATCCTCATGAAGCCCGGCAAGCTCGAAGCGGATGAATGGGCAACCATGCAGACCCATGTGGATATCGGGGTGGAAATTCTTTCCGGCTCCAATTTTGACCTCATGGATATGGCAGTCGAGGTGGCACAGAATCACCATGAAAAATGGGATGGCAGCGGTTATCCTCGTGGCCTGAGTGGTGAAGATATTCCCCTTGTAGGGCGGGTCGTGGCACTGGCAGATGTGTTTGATGCCCTGACAACCGAGCGTCCCTATAAAAAGGCCTGGTCGGTTGAAGATGCCATGACTTTTATCCGCGAACAAAGTGGAAAACATTTTGATCCGAGACTGGTCGATCTTTTTGAAGAAATCCTGCCAGAAATTCTTAAAATTCGTGAAGAGTACGCCGAGTAACAGAGGGCACAGGGAAAAAGTGCAATGACAACAGCCAATATTAAAATTCTCGCGGTAGACGATAATATCGTTAATATCAAGGTGCTTTCTCAATACCTTCTCAAGCAGGGCTATGAAGTTATCACGGCTGAATCCGGTGAGGAGGCCATCGAAAAATTCAAAACCGAGCATCCGGATATTATCCTCATGGATATCATGATGGGCGGGATGAACGGGCTGGAAGCCACCGCACAAATCAAGGCACTTTCCGGTGAAAAATGGATCCCGGTTATTTTTATGAGTGCACTGGCTTCGGAAGAAGACAAGATCAAG
This sequence comes from Chromatiales bacterium, assembly GCA_027057985.1. Classification (GTDB taxonomy): domain Bacteria; phylum Pseudomonadota; class Gammaproteobacteria; order UBA6429; family Thiohalophilaceae; genus JAGLTQ01. Next base: position 5,071 of record JALUTJ010000104.1, on the reverse strand, counting down.
GGGCTGGATGTGGGTGGTGATGATTATATTACCAAGCCTATCGAGTTCAATATTCTTGGTGCCAAACTCAAGGCAGTTCAGCGTATCGCCGATATTCAGCATAAACTTTCCGAGACTATGCAGGAGCTACGCCAGTACCAGCAGGCCGAGGAACGAGAGCAGGAAATGGCTTACGAGCTGATGGAAAGTCTGTTCGATACCGGCCATCTTGAAGGCAAGGACTTTCATGTCTGGCATATCCCTGCAACTCGTTTCAGTGGCGACCTGATTATTGCTGAAAAAATGACGGAAGACCGGTTATACCTGTTGCATGCTGATTCAACCGGGCATGGTCTTACCGCGGCCCTGCCTTTATTACCGGTTTCACAGACCTTTTATCATATGGCAGAAAAGGGTTATTCCATTGGCCAGATTGCACAGCGTATGAACCGGCAATTAAAAATGTTCATGCCCGTTAATCGTTTTGTTGCCGTTACCCTGTTACTGGTGGATTTTAAAAACAACGTGGTGGAAGCGTGGAATGGCGGCAACCCGACAGCCTATGTGATTAATGAAAAGCAGGAAGTGGTAAAGGAATTTGCCTCAACCCATCTCGCACTGGGGGTAATGCCGGATGAGAGCTTTGATAGCGCAACCGAGTTTGTCAGTTGTGAAGGTAATAATACTATCGTGCTCTATTCGGACGGTCTGGTTGAAGCAGAAAACCCGGCCGGCGAAGCCTTTGGTGAAGAGCGTCTGCTATATGCTGCGAGACAGGGAAACCGTGCACCGCAAGTCCGAAATGATATCGTCGATGAAGTCACGCGTCATCTCGATGGTGCCAGGGCGCATGATGATATGTCATTGATAGTTCTCAATACTCAGCGCTGAATCGCTATCGCTTAAATTTAATGCCAATATAACCCAGGATACTAATTGCTATACCAGCTATCCATTCACGTATATGTTGCAGCAGAGGACGCTGCTTCCAGTATTTCAGTTCGACCCTTTTACTATTACTGAAGTCATCTTCAAACAGGCGAACGATATGCTGGTTACAATGCGTATCATAAATTTCAATATTGGAATCGAGATTGAGCAACTGGTCCCAGCGATCGAGGTTACTTGAACCCAGGGTAAACCAGTCATCACAGAGAATAATCTTGGCATGACTAAAGCGTGGCTGGAACTCGTAAATTTTTACCCCGGCCTTAAGCAGGCGGCTGTAGTAACGTTGTATGCCCCAGCTAATCCACGGGTGGTCACTGTATGGACCAGGAAGCAGTAAACGGACATCAACACCTTTATGCGCGGCATAGCGTATGGCCCGACGTAATTTCCAGCTACTAATAAGATAAGGTGAGGTTATCCACGCTTTTTCCTGACAGCTACGAATATGCTTGACAGTTGCGCGTAGAATTTCATTTTCTTCTGTGCCGGCTGCAACCAGCAGGCGAGCTCTGTTTTCATAGTTTTCAACAGATTCCTCGGGGATATCACGAAGTATAATCTGCTTATGGTGATGTTTATTCCATAAGCGGTAAAAACTGTTATCGATATCATGAACCAGTGGGCCAATCACCTGCATCATGACATCATGCCAGTAATGATCCCCCGCAGCCGGTGTAAACTCATCAGTAATACCAGCACCACCGATATAGGCGACACTATTGTCAATGGATAGGAGTTTTCGATGATCCCGTTGCAGGCTGGTCGCGGGGGTTAACAGTTTAACCGGGTGGTAAAAAAGTATTTCAACACCGGCATCCGATAATCGCTTTCTGTCATGCGCCTTAAGTTCCATGCAGCCATATTCATCCAGTAGCATATAGACATGAACTCCACGCTTACGTGCAGCACAGAAGGCGTCGATAAAGCGGGTTGTAATCTGGCCGGAGTTTACCAGGTAGGTTTCAAATAAAATGCAGTCACTGGCATTTTCAATGCTCTGCAACATGGCAGAAAAATAGGCTTTGCCATCAACCAGTAACCTGAACTGATTATTATAGCGCCATGGGTACTGGTACTTTTTTTTCTTTTTATTCATTACCCTGTTCAGGTTTGTTTTGGTCGATTAATTCCAGCACCTTTTTCCCCGCAAGATCATAACGCCATCCTTTCAATAAAGGGATATCCCTGTCTCCTCTTACAGCCTGCTCGATGGCTTTTCGGCTGGCAATCTGGGTAGAACTGATATTATGCTGTTCGGCAATATTCTTAATCAGGCTGGATACACGGTTGAGTGCTCGCTCTTCTTCGCTGCTGAGACGTTCTTTTTTCGTTGCCAGTGGTAGTTCGGCCTGCGATAGCTTCAGGGCCTGTTGCACACACTGAAGAATAAACTTTCGTGAGGTTTCACTGGTTGCCCGATGAATGCCCCTGATATTATTAAGCTCGGTAAAATTTTTTGGCAGAGCCTGGGCAATATTGAGCAGAATATCATCCTGCAGGATCCAGCGACGTGGCTTGTCTTTTTCAATCGCAACTTCTTCACGCCATGTGGCAATGTTTTTTGCTGCGGCAAGTGCACGGGGTTTGAGCTGGCGGATACCCTTGACTTTCTTCCATGCCTGCTGGGGTGGGGTAATAAAAAGATCGGCTTCATATAGCGCGGCATGTTCACTATCGAGCCAGTTTTCTCTTCCCAGCTTCTGTAGTTGTTGCTGTAATAAAGGGAATATCTGTATCAGGTAAACAACATCATCGCTGGCATATTTAATCTGATCCGGACTTAAGGGTCGCTGACACCAGTTGGCACGGGTATGTGCCTTTGCCAGTTTTATCCCAAGCAGTTTTTCAACCAGTGTGGCATAGCCCACCTGTTCACCAAAGCCAAGCAGACTGGCCGCCAGCTGGGTATCGAACAGCGGTTGCGGTAGTTGCCTCATCAGATCATAAAAGAGTTCATAATCCTGGCGGGCTGAATGCAGAACCTTGAGCCGATTCTGATCATAGATAATATCAAGAAATGGCTGAATATCTTTTAATGCAACCGGATCGATACAGGCGACAGTATCTTCACTGGCAACCTGAATCAGGCACAGTTTTGCCCGATAGGTTTTTTCACGCACAAACTCGGTATCCAGCGCCAGTACAGTTGCAGCCTGCAGCCGGGAACAAAGCTGTTGCATTTTTTCTTCCGTATCAACATAGAAAATATTTTTTAAGGAGCTGTCTGTGGCTTCCTGCATAGCTGTATTATCCGCACTGACCTGAATTGTCGATATAATAGCAAAATGCTATTTGCAGTACGAGTAATGCGGGGTAATATAATGCCCCTGTCTGATTATTACGATAAAAGAAAAATGACATGCTAAACCTGATATCCCTGTACTGGGCAATTTGCCGACTTCGGGCCACGCCTCAGATGATGCCAGCGGTTAATTCATTGCTGGTTTATACCGTTATGATCAGCATTATTGTCGATACCCTGGCTTCCTCCCTGTTCAATACCGGTAAGTCAATGCTTGAACTGGGTATCCTGGTTAGTCTTTATAATATCCTGATGCTGCTGGCGGTTTATTTTCTTCTTGCTATTGTCGGTTACCGTCAGCGAGCACTGCAAACCCTGATCGCACTTGCCGGCAGTGATCTCATGATTAGCCTGGTACTGTTGCCGGGGCTGTTCATTGTTTCACTTTCTGAAAAAGGAATTCAGAGTTTTGTCATGTTTATATTGATCGATTATGTGTGGCGCATAGCAGTTATGGCACATATTTTCCGTTATTCTTTTTCCGTGGGTTTAATGATGGCAATGATTTTATCGGTAAGTTACGCCATCTTCGGCATGTTTGTTTCCGACTTTCTGGTAGCGCCTCAGGCAGGTTAGACAGGTAATCTTTCTTTTATGCATATTCATATACTTGGTATTTGCGGCACCTTTATGGGCGGGCTGGCATTGCTGGCACGAGAGCTGGGGCACACGGTCACGGGTTCAGATGCCAATGTCTATCCGCCCATGAGCACCCAGCTGCAGCAGCAGGGCATTACCCTGATGCAAGGTTACAGGGCCAGCCACCTGGATTCCGAGCCAGACCTGGTGGTGATCGGTAATGCCTTATCACGAGGTAATGAAGCGGTGGAAGCTGTTCTCAACCGGGGCATGCGCTATACCTCCGGGGCGCAGTGGTTGCTGGATTATGTACTCCAGGATCGCTGGGTACTGGCGGTAGCCGGCACCCATGGCAAAACCTCAACCGCCAGCCTGCTTGCCTGGCTGCTGGAAGATAACAAACTGGCACCGGGATTTTTAATTGGTGGTGTTCCGGCTAATTTCGGGGTATCGGCACGCCTCGGTGAAACCCCTTTCTTTGTAGTCGAGGCCGATGAATACGATACGGCATTTTTCGATAAGCGTTCCAAATTCGTGCATTACCATCCCCGTACCCTGATTTTGAATAATCTTGAATATGATCATGCCGATATCTTTCCGGATATTGCGGCGATACAGACCCAGTTTCATCACCTGGTGCGAACCGTACCGGGCAATGGCCTGATTATCAGTCATGCCGATGATCGCTACCTCGATGAGACCCTGGCGATGGGCTGCTGGACCGAGGTGGAATACTTTGCCGGCAAGCAGACACAGCACTGGCAGGAAGGCGATGTCAGTGAAGACGGCAGGCAATTCGAAGTGCGCTTCAATAATGAAAAAATTACTACGGCAAAATGGGATATGCTGGGGCAACATAACCGGCATAATGCCCTGGCTGCCATTGCCGCAGCACGCCATGCCGGGGTACCGGCGGAGTTAGCGATTGAAAGCCTGCCCGCTTTTCGCGGTATAAAGCGGCGTATGGAAGTGCGGGGTGTGGTCAATAACATTACTGTTTATGACGATTTTGCCCATCATCCTACCGCAATTCGTATGACGCTGGATGGCTTGCGCAAGAGCGTGGGGCAACAGCGAATTTTTGCGATTCTTGAGCCGCGTTCCAATACCATGAAAATGGGCGTACACCGGGTTAGCCTTGCCGATTCCCTGTCGCAGGCGGACCAGGTTTATTTTTACCAGGTGGGTGATATTGACTGGGGTATGCCGACTTTTTCCTCGGTTCAGGCTATTATTGATGAAGTTGTAAAAAATGCCAGG
>JALUTJ010000103.1 GCA_027057985.1 Chromatiales bacterium | reverse complement strand
TCGGCAGCATCCTCGACGGTGTCATCCTCGTGGTCAAGTCCGGCCAGACCGACAAGGAAGCCGCCTTCCGCGCCTACAACCTGCTGAAAAACGTCAAAACCCAGGTCCTGGGTGCACTGCTCAACGGCGTCAACATCGAAAGCCTGTACGGCAGCTATTATTACTATTATCATTATTATTATTATGGCAAGAATAATGAGCAGAAGAAAAAGAAGAAGTCGAAGAAGAGGAAATAATGAATGCTTGCCGAATTGATGTAGATGAATGATGCAATTATCTGAATCATTTTCCAAAAGAATGGGGAAATTAACCGTTTCCGCTTTGAAGGTTATTAATTTCGATGACAAGCATATGCGGGAAATTGTTCTTGGCACTAGTATATCATTTTTTATGAAGTTTACTGGTGCAGGTATAAATTTCGGATTTAATGCATATTTAGCAAGGCAATTTGGGGCGGATGGAGCAGGAGTATATTTTATTGCTCTGTCTGTAGCAACTCTAAGTGCAATGATTGGACGAGCAGGATTAGATAATGCACTACTTCGTTATGTAGCTTATGGCGCATCTGTCGGTGATTGGTCTTCGGTTAGGTCCGTTTATAATAAAGGGTTTTCGACTGCTATAATTTTATCGTTGTTGGTGTCAGTATGCGTTTATATGTCGTCATCTTGGCTTGCCACAGTATTATTTAGAAAAGAAAGTGTGGAGTTGTCAATTAAGTATATTTCTTTCTCTATCTTGCCAGTTGTTTTATTGACGTTATATGGTGAAGTACTTAAGGGGCTAAAAAAGATATTTTTGTCTCAGATTGTGCAGGGAATGGGGTTTCAGCTGTTGTGTTTCACCGGACTTTATATAGGAAGCATGTATATTAGTAGCGACATAGTCGCTATATATAGTTATATTTTTTCAGCTTGGGCTATGGCAGTAATCGGTGCTATTCTATGGCATAAAAATATACCGCGTTTAAACAAATTGATTAACGGTTTTGATTATAGTCGATTGATCTCAAGTGCTATGCCGCTTTTTCTGGTTTCAGCTCTTAGTCTTTCCTATAATTGGATCAATACGTTTTTGTTGGGTATGTGGGGTACGAAATCAGATGTAGGCATTTTTAGTTTAGCTTTTCGAACAGCTATGCTGATTAGTTTTATATTAGTGGCTGTAAATACTATTTCAGCTCCTAAATTTGCTGAAATTTATAAATCTGGAGATATTGACCTGTTAGCGAACACAGCGAGGAAGACTTTACGTTTGATGTTTATAGTCTCAACTCCAATATTATTGTTTTTTCTTATTTTCGCTCCTGAAATTATGGCTGTATTTGGTGATTCTTTTAAAGTGGGGGCTGATACATTAATTGTTCTGTCGCTTGCGCAATATGTTAATGTGGTAGCTGGTTCAGTTGGATATTTGCTGATAATGACTGGCAATGAAGTACAAGTTCGAAATAGTAATCTGTTTTCTGCTGTAATATGCGCGATATTGAGTGTTATTTTAATCCCTAAATACAGTTATTTTGGTGCAGGTATCTCTGTGAGCATTGCGCTCTTAATACGTAATGTTGTTGAGATATATTTCGTTAAGAAATATCTTAATATTCGAATTTTGGTTTAGATTCTATTTGTGAATAATCGAAGTTGAGAATGCCTACGGTTTCTGGTAATAGCAGGAGTATAATTGATGGGATTCATAGTAAGGGGTGTTATTATTCCTTATCTGTTCGCAATGCTTTTTTTCTTTGGCTTCGTTCAGCTTCAGTAT
>JALUTJ010000102.1 GCA_027057985.1 Chromatiales bacterium | reverse complement strand
GACTCACAGTGTTCGGGAACTGTGTGAAACGGCGTTTTCTCATCTCGGTCTCGATTACCGGGATTATGTCCGGGAAAGTCGTGATGCCTTCCGCCAGGCTGAAAAGGTAGAGCTTGTTGGCAACTCAGCCAGAGCCAGAACCGAGCTGGGATGGCAGCCAGAAGTTGATTTCACGACATTGATTACAATGATGGTCGATGCTGACCTTAAACAATTACGTAATAATATCTAAATTCAGGGTTCTATTTTAATGTATAAAAAAATCGATTCGTGCAGGATCTGTGGTAACAAACAGCTTGAGCCAGTTCTGGAACTGGGTGAACAGGTGCTGACCGGGGTCTTTCCCAAAGAGAAAGATGCAGAGATTACCAGGGGACCACTGCGTCTTGTAAAGTGCAGCGGCGATGACTGCTGTGGCCTGCTGCAGCTTGAACATTCTTATGAACTGGGCGAAATGTATGGTGAGAATTACGGCTACCGCTCTGGCCTCAATGCCAGCATGGTTAAACACCTGCATGCCAAAGTTGAGCGATTATTAAAAAGTGTCAGCCTGAATGATGGCGATCTGGTGGTTGATATAGGCAGTAATGATAGCACCACACTGCAGGCCTACCCAGAAACCGGCCCTGTGCTGGTGGGCATTGATCCGACCGGCGTTAAATTTCATAAATATTACCCGGAACATATTGACCTGATTCCGGATTTTTTCTCTTCTAAGCTGATAAAAGAAAAGTTTCCGGGCAAAAAAGCCAAAGTTATCACCTCGTTTTCCATGTTTTATGACCTTGAGTCCCCCATGGATTTTATGAAAGAGATTCACGAGGTACTGGCGGATGATGGCATATGGGTTTTCGAACAAAGCTATATGCCAACCATGCTGGAGATGAATTCCTACGACACGGTATGTCATGAACACCTCGAGTATTATGCCCTGGAGCAAATCAGGTGGATGGCCGATCGTGTAGGATTCTCGATAATTGATGTTGAGCTCAATGATGTTAACGGTGGCAGCTTCTCGATTAGCGTGAAAAAAACAGCTACTCCGGGTGAGCACGCTGCCGTGGTTGATGAATTTCTAAAAAATGAACATCGCCTGAAACTGCATACACTTGAGCCTTACCGCGCATTTGCCGATCGTGTTGCGCAAAGCAAAAAAACTCTGGTGGAATTCGTCAACAAGGTCAACGCAGAAGGAAAAAAAATCTGTGGGCTGGGCGCATCTACCAAGGGGAATGTCCTGTTGCAGTATTGCGGTTTTAGTGAAGAAGATATCCCCTATGTGGGAGAGGTCAACCCGGAAAAGTATGGTTGCTATACGCCCGGTACCCAGATCCCCATTATTCCTGAAGATGAACTGATGCAGATGAAGCCCGATTATTTGCTTGTCCTGCCATGGCATTTCAGGAAATTCTTCCTTGGCTCAGAAAAATATGCGGATGCAAAACTTGTCTTTCCTTTGCCAGAGCTTTCTATCGAGGGCTGAGCCAGCGGGCGAAAAATCCGAGAATACAAAAAATATCAGGAATACGCCTTGATATTTCTCTGTAATTTCAGTAGTTTTCGCACCTCGAAAAGTTTTCGATAATAGTCGCGTAGCTCAGTTGGTTAGAGCATCACCTTGACATGGTGGGGGTCGGTGGTTCGAATCCACTCGCGACTACCAGTTTTGAAAAAAATGGTTGTGGCCGAGTGGATGAGAACCACCGGATATATCCAGCGTTCGACTAAATGGCCAGCGGCCATTTAGCATGCAGCCGGAGGCAAATAATC
>JALUTJ010000101.1 GCA_027057985.1 Chromatiales bacterium | reverse complement strand
AAACCGGATCGGAACATCCACTGGCGGCCGCTATCGTGAACTATGCAAAGGAAAACCGGGTTGAGCTGTTAACTGCAACGGGTTTTGAGGCGATTACCGGTCAGGGGGTGCGTGCCGAGATCGATGGCAGGCAGGTACTGTTTGGTAATAACCGCCTGATGCAGAATAACCAGGTAGATGTTTCCAGCCTGCAGGCAAAGGCCGATGAACTGTCATCACAGGGCAGTACCAGTATGTTTCTTGCAGCTGATGGTAGACTGATGGGGATTGTAGCGGTATCAGATCCGGTAAAACAGGATTCGATTGCCGCGATTGAGCGGCTGCATAAACTGGGCATGAAGGTCGTTATGCTGACCGGTGACAGTAAACGTACCGCCGAAGCTGTTGCCAGGCAGGTGGGCATCGATGAAGTGATTGCCGAGGTGATGCCCGGTGACAAGTCTGCAAAAGTGGTTGATTTACAGAACCAGGGTGAAGTTGTGGCCATGGTCGGTGATGGTATCAATGATGCGCCGGCACTGGCGCAGGCCAATGTTGGTTTTGCCATTGGTACCGGTACTGATGTCGCCATCGAAAGTGCCGATATAACTCTGATGCGAGGTAGCCTGCATGGGGTTCCCGATGCGGTAGCAATATCCCGCGCCACCCTGCACAATATCCATCAGAATCTGTTTGGTGCCTTCATTTATAATGTACTGGGCATCCCGATTGCAGCAGGGATCCTTTACCCGGTGTTTGGGATCCTGCTTAACCCGATTATTGCTGGCGCGGCCATGGCCATGTCTTCGGTGACGGTGGTCACTAATGCCAACCGCCTGCGCTTTTTTAATCCGAATAAGGTGAAATAACAATGATAGTTAATTTTGTGGGTATTATTCTTATTGGACTGATTATCTGGTGGTTCTGGATTAAAAAATAATTTATTACTGCTATCTGAAGCAGAAGTATGTCATTTAGACTGATAAAGTTATTTTAGTATTACAGGAAAGAGTATGTTTATAGGAAAACTCGCCGGTGCCTTTTTCGGTTACCTCATCAGTGGTGGTAGCATCTGGGGGCTTTTCATTGGTGCCTGGATCGGCCATATCTTTGATCGCGGCCTGATGCAGGGTGACTTTGGCGCGGTATTTAACACCGTGCAAAATCGTCACGAGATTCAGCAGGTCTTTTTCAAAACCGTTTTCTCCCTGCTGGGTCATGTTGCCAAGGCCGATGGCCGGGTAAGTACCGAAGAAATCCAGGCCGCACGCGCCATTATGCAGCAGATGCAACTGGATGAAGCTCAGACAAAACAGGCCATTGCCTTTTTTACCGAAGGTAAACAGGTCGAGTTTTACCCGGATAAATGTATCGAAGAATTTATCCATGTTTCCCATCATAACCGTGCCCTGTCACAGATGCTGCTTGAAATCCTGATTTTTGCCGCACTGGCCGATGGCAGGCTGGATGTGAATGAAGAACGGATATTACTGAATGTCAGCGAACAGATCGGTTTTTCCCGGCATGATTATCAACGCCTGGTGCAAATGGTCATGGCACAACAGCATTTCCAGCAGGGTGGAAGTGGGCAGGCACATTATCAGACCCAGGCACCGGCCGATGCACTGAAAGAAGCCTATGCAGTGCTGGGGGTGGAAGAAACGGTATCCGATGGCGAACTGAAAAAAGCCTACCGTCGCCAGATGAATCAGCATCATCCTGACAAGCTGGTATCTAAAGGTATGCCAGAAGAAATGGTAAAAATGGCAACGGAAAAAACGCAGGAAATCAAGGCAGCCTACGAGCTGATCATGCAGCAGCGCAAAAAAAGCTGAGTTTTTCCTTACAGATTTTAATTCTGGGAGGCCTAATGTTAATTATTTTTAACATTAGGCCTATCTTTTTGCCCGGGATGCTTTGATATAATTGCACATATCTCTTTTGCAACAGTAACCCCCACTCCTGTCTATGCGAATAAACGAAATCTATCAGTACATCCACAGGCAGATACCTGTGATGATCGCCCTCTCGATGTTGCCGGGTCTTGCCTATATTTTCCTCGGCTGGCTCAATGACATCTACCTGCGGGCGGTCTTCTGGTACCTTGCTATTACCTTGCTTTCTATTCGTGGCTATTACCTCTATAAGCAGTTTGATGCTGAGAAGATGAGTAATACCCAGCTTGAAAGCTGGTATAAGAATACATCGGTTCTGTTTTATTTCTACTTTGCTGCCTGGGGTGTGATCTTTCTGATGTATGCGCCGGAAACGGAAACCGGTATGCACTATATTGCCATCTTTACCGAGATTGGCGCTTCTACCGTTGCCGCCGCATTGCTGTTCCCGGATAAAAAGCTTTATAAGCCGATTGTTGCCGGTTTAATCATACCGATGATTATCTATTTTATTCTCATGGCGAACTGGTATGGTTATGTGCTGGCTGCTTTTTCTGCCATTTTTGGCTGGGTACTGTTTTATATAGCAGGTGGTAGTTACAAACTTTTTCAGAAAACGATTTTCCAGTCAGTACATGATTACCTTACCGGCATTTATAACCGCCAGTATTTTATTGAATACCTGCAGCGGAAAATGAATGATCTCCGTCAGAAAAATGAATATTCCTACCTGTTACTAATTGATCTTGATCATTTTAAAACCGTTAATGACTCGCTTGGTCATGATGTTGGTGACGCACTGTTATGTGAAGTTGTGGTGCGATTACAGAACAATATCCCGGAAAACACCATGCTCTCACGCCTTGGTGGGGATGAGTTTATTATTACCGGAGCTAACTATGCTGATAAACAGCAAAGCAAGCAGGCGGCGCTGCAGATTTCTGAAAAATTATTATCTATCCTGAAAGCAGCTTATATTATTAATCAGCATCATGTTTATATTAGTGCCAGTATTGGCGTTAGTCTTATTTCCGGCAGTGGTGCAAGTTCGGCAGACTTTATCAAGGAAGCCGATATTGCCATGTACGAGGTCAAGGAAAAAGGAAGAGATGGCGTTTTTTTCTTCGACGAGGAAATGTCGCAGCGGGTAGAACGTAACCTGTTGCTGGAACAACTGCTTTATTCTGCGATTGGTAAGGAAGAAATTTACCTTGTCTATCAACCGCAACTGAACGTGGAACAAAAGGTGAGTGGTGTCGAGGTACTGGCGCGTTGGCATAATGAAGAGCAGGGAGAAATCTATCCTGCCGAGTTTATCAATATTGCCGAGCAAACCGGGCTGATTGTTGAAATCGGCTATTACATTATTGAAAGCGCATTCAGAACGATTGTTGACTGGAATACGAAGGGTATCAATCTACGCTATATGTCGATTAATATCAGTATGCGCCAGTTTATGCATCATAGTTTTGTCGCCGATGTTACTCGACTATATCAGAAGTATCTTGCCAATAATGATATTAAAACCCATATCGTTTTTGAGATTACCGAGAGTATTGTTGCCGAGGGTGATAATATCACCACGATCATGGATAAAATTAAGGACCTGGGTATCCTCTTTTCCATGGATGATTTTGGTACCGGTTACAGTTCTTTAACCTATATCCGTAAATTACCGATTGATGAAATCAAGATCGATCGTCACTTTATCAAGGATTTATCACGTTATAACAATGCCGAAGAAATGGTAAACACCATTCTGCATATTGCCGAGATATTCAACCTGGCAATCGTGGCAGAAGGTGTAGAGACGGAGCAACAGCAGGCATTCCTGTTACAGCATGGTTGCAAGGTATTCCAGGGGTATCTTTATGCCAAACCTCTTCTAAAACAGGATTTTGAAACTTATTATCGGGATAATAGTTAAAAACCCATCCGCCCGGCACTGGCAATAATAATCACGCTCAGCCCGAGCAGGGTATTGAGCCCAACCATCTTGCGAATGATATTCAGGTTACGTCCGCCTTCTGGCCAGTCCTGTTTAATCACAGCTTCCTTGAGGCGTTTAAACGGAGCGAAGTAAACATGCAGGTAGATCAGAATCATCACGGTACCAATCCCATTCATGGTATGAACATAAACCGGCGTGGCTCCCATGCTACCCCAGATGGTGTAAATCATCAGGTAGCCTGTGAGCGGCAGGAACAGGATCGATAACCAGACAAAAGGAAAAAACTTTTTAAATACACCGACCCACAGGCTCAGGCGTGCAGGGGGTTCAAGTTGCGAGGCGGCAACCGGGCGCAGGAACATATAGGCAAAAAACATTCCGCCCACCCAGACAACGGCAGAAAGTAAATGTAAAACAATAGAAATGCTCTCGGTCATTTTATCAGCTCCTGGTTATTTTTTTATTTCCTGGCCGTCTGCATTTTTTTTCAGCCAGCCGCGAATTCGACGTACAAGGATATCATTTTTATTATCAAAAAAATGACTGGCTCCGGGAATTTTTACCTGGATATAGTTTTTATTTCCACTTTTTCGTGCCACCTGGCGTCGCGCATCAGCAGTACTTAAGACACTATCGAGATCATGACCGCCATAGATATCCAGTACCGGCAACGTGATCTTTTGCAGCGACACCAGAAAATCAACCTTGTCATTTTTCATTAACCGACCCGAAGCACCAATGGCAACAAAGCCGCGCACGGCCCTGTCCGGCTTCTGTGCCAGATACCATGCACCCATGGAGGCGCCCAGGCTATGGGCAATGATAACGATATTATTGATGCCCTTGTTTTTAAGATAGCGCACCGCGGCATCGATGCGTGGTGCAACCTCGGGAAACAGGCTGGCGTACTCGGCATAGCTGGCCTCGTTCGGCAGCACCGGCATCTGGATTGACAGGGTGGCCCAGCCATAATCCGGTAATTCACTCCGCAATGGGCGCACGACCTGGTCCCAGTTGGGGTGAACCCCGCTGCCATGCAGAACAATGGCCGCACCACGGGTCTCCGCTGTGGCGCTCTCGGTATAAAGACCGAGGAACTGGCTCTTGCCGGCCTTGAGCCATTGCGCTTCACCGACCATCAGGCTGTCGACAACCTGCTCGGCCCAGCGTTTTTCCTTGGCGGTATCGGATGCATAGACGGGTAGTACAAACAGGCTAAATCCGACAAAAAACAGGGATTTTATCAGCGTGGTCACTCTCATGGCTCTCTCCCGAAAATCAATAAAAATAGAGTATAAGGTGTTAAACCTCATGGCAAAAGGCTGAAATCTGCCGGCGGATCAGGTAAAGTCTGCGCTTTAATTATTTTCACGCCCGAATTGCTGCAAGTTCGGGCAAAATTATCAGAACTGGCGTAATTTGCGCCAAAATGTAAGAGGCAACAGAAAATGGCAGATTTTAAAATAGCACCGTCAATCCTGTCCGCGGATTTCGCTAACCTGGGTACAGAAGTGGACAACGTCCTCAAGTCTGGTGCCGACGTGGTTCATTTTGACGTGATGGATAACCACTACGTCCCTAATCTGACCATTGGCCCGCTGGTCTGCGATGCCCTGCGCAAGCATGGTGTGACTGCGGATATCGACGTTCACCTGATGGTAAAGCCGGTTGATCGCATTATTCCTGATTTCATCGATGCCGGTGCCAGCTATATCACCTTCCACCCGGAAGCATCCGAACATATCGACCGTACCCTGCAAATGATCCGTGATGGCGGCTGTAAGTCCGGTCTGGTATTCAACCCGGCAACCCCGCTGGATATTCTCAAGCACGTAATGGACAAGGTGGATATCGTGTTGCTGATGTCGGTTAACCCCGGCTTTGGTGGACAGAGCTTTATTCCGGAAACCCTGAACAAGCTGCGTGAAGCACGTAAGCTGATCGATGAAAGCGGATATGATATTACCCTGGAAATCGATGGTGGCGTTAAAGTCGATAACATCAAGGAGATCGCAGAAGCGGGCGCGGATATGTTCGTGGCAGGTTCTGCAGTATTTGGTGCCAAAAACGATAACGATCCGAATGTCTATGACACCGTGATCAGTCAATTCCGTGATGAGCTGGCAAAAGTAAAGCGTTAATATGATTTCAAAAAAACCCGAAATGATCCTCATCGACGTGGA
>JALUTJ010000100.1:386-1774 GCA_027057985.1 Chromatiales bacterium | reverse complement strand
AGATGAAGCTGGATTTCCCCCAACTGCGACAGGGAGCGGCGACAGTGATTGCCCGGCAGGTTGATATGCGGCAAGGTTTTTACAACCGGAATCGTGTCTCACTTTTCCACGGGTTTGCCAAATTTATTGATGAACACACGATCGAGGTCTGTGAAGAGAACGGCGGTTGCCATCAATTTACCGCTGATTCGTTCGTGATCGCGACTGGTTCCAGACCATTCCGCCCCGAAGGAGTCGATTTCGATCATCATCGTGTTTTTGATAGCGACACCATTCTCGATCTCGATCGAACGCCAAGCTCCATCACCATTTTTGGAGCCGGTGTGATTGGTTGCGAGTATGCTTCGATGTTTCGCAACATGGGGTGCAAGGTGAATCTGGTCAACGGTCGGGAAAAACTGCTCGAGTTTCTCGATGACGAAATTATTGATGCACTCAGTTACCACTTGCGGGATCGGGGTGTGCTGATTCGGCACCGCGAACAGTACGAGCGGATCGAACCGGTTGAAAATGGCGTGATTCTGCATTTGAAATCGGGAAAAATGCTGAAGACGGATATTCTTCTCTGGGCAGCCGGGCGTCAGGGAAACAGCGACAATATGGGATTGGAACGTATCGATATCACGCCCAATAAAAGAGGGCAGATCGAAATCAACGAGGATTTCCAGACCAAACACCCGCATATCTACGCCGTCGGTGATGTCATTGGCCCGCCTTCACTGGCTTCGGCGGCGTATGTGCAAGGCCGTTATGCGGCAAGTCACCTGATTCACGGTCATGCCGATCGCGCAATGATCAAGGACATTCCGGCCGGTATTTATACCAGCCCGGAAATCAGTGCGATCGGGAAAACAGAACGCGATTTGACGGAAGCGAAAGTCCCGTACGAAGTGGGACATTCGATGTTCAAATCGATCGCCCGGGCACAAATTACCGGCCAAACGGTTGGAATGCTCAAGCTGCTGTTTCATCGTGAAACGCTGGAAATTCTCGGTATTCACTGTTTCGGAGCCAATGCGACCGAAATCATTCACATCGGTCAGGCGATCATGTCGCAGCAGGGCAGTGCCAACAGCCTGAAGTATTTCATGAACACAACCTTCAATTATCCCACGATGGCAGAAGCTTACCGGGTAGCCGCCCTGAACGGGTATAATCGCCTGTTTTAACCTTCTTTTAATTTTCATTGAACAGAACTCTCAGAACTTTCCGGTTGATCTTTTACACGGCCTGTTGCTTACACAGTATGTTGCTTGCACAGCCTGTTGCCAACTGACGTGTATCTGCCGCGAGTTGTTTGGAGAGACGATGTTGTTTGAAAGTACGAGCAAATGTTATCATGGCGGCCGTTGCAATACCGCAATACCAATACTGAAACACATCGTAAA
>JALUTJ010000100.1:0-376 GCA_027057985.1 Chromatiales bacterium | reverse complement strand
TTCATCAAGAAGATGGAAACTTGACATCAATTACAATTACTTTGCTACTTTGCGAAACAGGAAAACATGGCTGTTTTTGAGACAGAGGTGGATATCCAGGCACCTGTTGAGGAACTTTTTGATTTTCTCATTCAACCGATCAATATCAAGGCGATCAGTCCGCCCGAAATGGGACTGAAGTTTTTGGAGACACCGGAGAGGTATTCCAACGGTTGCGAAGTCCGTTTTGCAGTGCAGACGATGGGGCAGATTCAGGAATTCACCCATCGGATTACGCATTTCGATGAGCCTAACTTGTTCGTTGAAGAATTGATTGCCGGGCCGCTGCCACTCTGGAAGCACTCGCATCATTTCACTGCGATCGAAACAGGATCGA
>JALUTJ010000099.1 GCA_027057985.1 Chromatiales bacterium | reverse complement strand
ATTCTTGTGTAAATACATGGAAACTCTAAATAAGGAATATATTATGATTGTCATTTATCAGTCAGTCGGCAATAAAGGAAAAAATCTCGATTTTGATGTAAAAAAAATACAAAACGCACTTAACAAAATAAGACCCTCTGTTATTAAAAAGAAATTAGTAGAAGATGGAATCTATGGCCCAATAACTGGAGCCGCCATAAAATATTTTCAGAAAAAATTTGTTTTTCTAACAAATCCTGATGGAAGAATAGATCCTGGTGGAAAAACTATACAAAAATTATCACAATTGCTGATTCAAACAATGTCTCCACAACCTGTCCTGTTCCCACTTAAATTTAAACCTAAAAAAAGTTACAAAACAGGAATAAGAGCCTTTGCTTCAAAGAGAAGCAAAGGAAAACGTAAACATGCCGGTGTAGATCTCTATGCACCTAAAGGCACACCTATTCGGGCAATTAAAGATGGAAAAATAATACAATATTACAATTTTTATCTTGGTACTAAAGCTTTAGAAATAGATCATGGCGATATGCTTATTCGATATGGTGAAATATCCCATGTTGCAGAAGGAATTAAACCTGGTGTAACTGTAAGGCGTGGTCAGATAGTTGCTTATGTTGGCGAGTTAGTTTTCAAAAGTGGTAATACAATGTCAATGCTACATCTTGAAGCATATAAAGGTACCGCTAATGGCGCTCTAACTGTACGCTCAGCCAAACCATATCAAAGACGATCTGATCTTTTTGATCCAACAAAATTATTAGATTCTTCTTCTATGAATTAATAAATTATCTTAAGAAAAACATTATGAAATATATTAGGCTTCTTCTATTTTTTTATCTCGCATTATTATCAATATCATGTGATGCTGACTCTGACCTCAACCAGAAATTTGTCGATAATTTAATGAACCACTTTTTCCCGAACAATAATAACTCTGGCATTATCAGCTATAAAACAGGTGATTTTAATGGTGATGGTCTACAAGATATTGTGGTGCTTTTTAAGCCAACTAAAATACCTGACAAGCATACGAATATACATATATTAACACCATGGAATTATAATAATTCAGAAGTATTGCACCGTTCACTTGTAATTTTTAACAACCCTGGTAAAACATGGGAATTTAATAAGACTCATGTATTCTTGTTATTAGATAAAACTGGTGTGCTGGAAACACCTTCATTCCAGTTACTGATAAGCAAATTCAACAGCAAAACATATAATAGCCACGCTTCTTATTTGCCAGTTAAAACTAAATCTGATTTAATCATATTACCAACAGAATCAGGAATAGACACCTACATATACTGGAACAAAAATACTTATCAACTTTTTGAGCCAGAAGAAATTCCTTAAATAAACCAAAAGCACAATGTCAACTAAAATAAAACCAGGCCTGATATATTTATTAATTACATCTGTTTTTCTCATAGCCTGCGAACAATACAAAGCGCCAGATCCTGATGGTCCATATGGGCTCATGGTGGGTAGGAGGTGCCGATGGGGGTGTTTATATTTATATTGAAGATGACAAAAATAAAAATGATAATATTTATATTGGCACTATTTACTATGATTCAGATAAAACCATCTGGTATAAGGGAAAACTCAAATACAGCAGAAATTCAACATTTGACTACAAAAACAAAAATTTATATGCAGGCTGGGATGGAGAAAGATTATTTCTTATAGATGATTCATATTTAACAGCTATCGAAAGAATTACACCTCTATGAAGGATAATTTTTTAGATATGAATATAAGAGAC
>JALUTJ010000098.1 GCA_027057985.1 Chromatiales bacterium | reverse complement strand
ACTGACGCCACCGCCTTCAAGACGCTGCAATGCCGCCAGTGCATCACCGGCAATCTTGCCGCTGTCTCCTACAATCAAAACATCCGTTTCCAGCCCCTTTTCATGGGCCAGGCGTGCGAGGACAAAGCCATCTCCGCCATTATTGCCGGTGCCACAGACGATGCAGAGCTTTTTTGCCGCCGGCCATTTTTGCAACAGAAATTCAAAGGCGACTGAACCGGCGCGTTCCATCAGCACCGTACCGGAAATTTCACATTCCTCGATGGCAATGCGATCCAGTTCTCGTGTCTGCTCAGCGGTGTATAAATTGTTTGGTAGTTGGCTCATGCACGTTATCATAGCCTGTATGGACAAATTTCAGAACCAGTTTAAAGCAGTTAATTCCCGGCAACTTGCCGATCTGGCGCAGCAAATCAAAAAATGGGGCCAGGAACTGGGGTTTCAGCAGCTTGCCATAACCGATACACAACTCGAAGCCGCAGAAGCCACCCTGCTCGACTGGTTACAACAGGGCTGTCATGGTGACATGGCGTGGATGGCTCAGCATGGCAATAAGCGCACCCGGCCTGATAAACTGATTGAGGGCACGCACCGGATTATCAGCGCACGAATGGACTACTGGCCACCGGATATTGCCCAGGCAGAAGAAATTCTTGCCGAATCTGCGAAAGCCTATATTTCCCGTTATGCCCTGGGGCGTGATTATCACAAGGTCTTGCGCAAGCGACTGCAGCAACTTTCCTCAAAAATCGAAGACGCCATTGGCCCATTTGGTTACCGGGTATTCGTTGACAGTGCCCCGGTAATGGAAAAACCCATTGCAGAAAAAGCCGGACTGGGCTGGATTGGCAAGCATTCCAACCTGCTGAACAAGGATGCCGGCTCCTGGTTTTTTCTCGGTGAAATTTATACGGATTTACCCTTACCAGTCGATACCCCGGCCGAGAAACACTGTGGCACCTGTCGCGCCTGTATCAACAGTTGTCCCACTCGCGCAATTACAAAACCTTATACGGTGGATGCCAGGCTCTGTATTTCTTATCTGACGATTGAGTTGAAAACCGCCATTCCCGAGAATCTACGGCCTTTGCTGGGTAACCGGATTTATGGTTGTGATGATTGCCAGCTGGTCTGCCCGTTCAATCGCTTTGCCAGCGAAACAAAAGAAAATGATTTTTTTCCACGCCACCAGCTCGATGATATTACCCTGCTACAACTTTTTAACTGGGATGAAAAAACCTTTTTAAACAAAACCGAGGGAACCGCGATAAGACGTATCGGTTACGAACGCTGGCTACGTAATATTGCCGTAGCACTGGGTAATGCGAACAAAGATGCTGCGATTGTCGCGGCCCTGAAAGCAAAACGCGAACAGGTCAGCGACATGGTTCGGGAACATATTGACTGGGCTTTACAGCAGCAGGCTTGTTAAATAATTGCTGCAGATACCTACCTATTTTTAAAGATTAAAAATTGTATTTAAGCTTCTGTATATAGAGGTTATCCAGCCATTGCCGATCAAGACACGCCGTAAATACTTTCTTTATTACGCCTCCAGCTCCACAAAGAAAGTCCAGGTCGCACCTCCCTGTGCTCCCGTTCGTTTTGTTAGTAACAAAACTCACCCCTGTAGGCTCGGGGGCCGCCTTGACCGCCAGGGATGGCGGAAATGCAACAGGATTGTCTGGAACAATCCTTGCCCCTGCTGCCCACGGTCTTAATCGACAACAGCTTACTACCTCTTAGACTCTTCTATAATCCCTGAGTATTCAGA
>JALUTJ010000097.1 GCA_027057985.1 Chromatiales bacterium | reverse complement strand
TATTCATCATTTTGATTTTTTCTGCCAGATCCGGACGAATATGACGCTTGAGATAGACAAACTCCCGCTTTTGTCTTTGTAGTACCGTACGCTGAAGTTTTTCGTAATCCAGCCCCAGCACGGTACTTATACGTTGCCATGAATCACGAGCAGTTAAAAATTCTCCCGGATTAATCCATACAGAGTCAACCGGTGTACTCACCGCAAGTGGCTCACCAAACCTGTCACTGATCAAGCCACGGTGTGCTGCAACTGGCAGGATACGCAGGTAACGTGCATTACCCTGTGACTGCAGAAAGTCCTTATTCAGAACATGCAGGTACACTGCGCGCCATACCATCAGTATGGCAACCGCGAAGACAATGCCAACCACCAGCAAAATGCGGAAGTAGCTAACTGGCTTGTGTACCTGTTGTTTCATTTCTTTTTACGGTCTCACTATTATTATCTGTTCATACTCAGGTGTTACCATACCGAGTTTTTCTCTGGCGTATTTTTCGATACGACCATTCGTTGCCAGGGTACTTTGTTCAATTTGTAAACGCCCCCATTCAACATTCATCTCATCGCGCTGCTTTTGCAATGTATCCAGCTCGACAAATAACTTGCGTGCCTCGTGCCGGGTATACACCACGGCCAGTGCAGAAATTAAAACGAGAAAAGCCAGTCCAGTCACGATTCTCATTGTTTCTCTGCTACACGCAGCACTGCACTACGTGCGCGTGGGTTATTATCCAGTTCATTCTTTTTTGCCTTGATGGCTTTGCCCACGATTTTCATTTTCTGTTTCAATTCAACATGCCTGACGGGTAAGTCAGGTGGAAAATGATCACCCTTGCTTTGTTCGCGCATAAAACGTTTAACGATGCGATCTTCGAGTGAGTGGAAACTGATTACCACCAGTCGCCCACCCGGAGCCAGAATATCAACCGCCTGTGACAGACACTCTTTAAGGTCTTCGAGTTCCTGGTTGATAAAAATACGAATCGCCTGAAAACTGCGAGTCGCCGGGTTCTTGCCCTTTTCATGTGACGGGTTTGCCGCGGCAACAATCGATGCCAGCTGTTTCGTGGTATTGATTGGCTGTTGCTGACGCGCTTCGACAATGGCACGGGCAATACGACGGGCAAATCGTTCTTCACCGTAGTCAAACAGCACCTGCATAATTTCTTTTTCATCGGCACTGGCCAGCCACTGTGCCGCAGAGATACCCTGCTCAGGGTTCATACGCATATCAAGGGGGCCATCGAGACGGAAACTGAAACCACGCTCGGCATCATCCAGCTGCGGGGAAGAAACACCGAGATCAAGAAAAACACCATCAACCTGGCCATCCCAGCCCAGTTCTTTTACAACCTGTTGCAGGTGAGTAAAAGAACCATGTCGTACGGTTACGCGCGGATCATTAGCGGCAAGCTGTTGTGCCTGTATTATGGCCTGCGGATCTTTATCAAAGGCAAGCAAACGACCCTGCTCACCCAGGCGGGCAAGAATGGCGCGGCTATGCCCGCCACGGCCAAAAGTGCCATCGACATAGCAACCATCTTTTTTAATATTGAGTGCTTCGAGGGTTTCATCGAGTAAAACCGGCTGATGCTCAAAATTCTGCTGTACACTGGTCATCATAGCGAGAGGGACTCCAGTTCGGCAGAAAGTTCAGCATCATTATCACCTTCAGCAACCCAGCTATCTCGTTCGTTGATCCAGGTCTGTTCATCCCAGATTTCAAACTTGTTACCCTGCCCGGTTAAGGCAATGCGCTTGTCGAGGTGGGCGAATTCCCGCAGGGGGGGCGGTAGCAGAATCCGGCCATTATTATCCATTTCGACCTCGGTCGCATGACCGATTAACAGGCGTTGCAGGCGACGGGCCTGGTTATTGAGGTTACCGAGACGGACCAGTTTACGTTCGATTTCTTCCCATTCAGGCAGGGGATACAGCAGAAGGCAGGCATCACTACGATCGACAGTGACCACTAACTGACCGGCACACTGAGACAGCAGGCTTTCCCGATATTTACTCGGCACAGCCATACGCCCCTTGGCATCCAGGTTTAGTGTATTGACTCCTCGGAACAAGTCCGCCCCCTCCAGATTAAAGTGGTTTTGCTGTGCACTTCAGCTAAAAACCACTTCTACCCACATTGATCCACTTTCATACACTATAGTTACTAAATAACCTTACTGTCAAGTCGACTGTTCCACATTTTTCTTATAAGACAAGGACTTAGCGCAGCTTTTTAGCGTGGGACAAGGTGAAAAATAGCGATTTTTTCAAAATCAAGAAACTAATAAAATCAATTAGTTATGAGATCAAGTTAATGTGATAAAAGAGGTGTCAAAGGATTTTTTTGTACAAAATTTAATCAATTTTGAGCATCGATCAGGCAGGATTTATCTGGATTGATAATACTTTTGTGCGTTTTTGACTCCAGATCCAGGCAAAAATATCTTCTGTTTAGTCAAATAAGAAAAATGCCCCATAAAATGGGGCATTTGCTGGTGTCACTTAAAGGGCATTACAAACCCGCTGCAAACGCGATTTTGCCTCGGTAGCCACTTTTTTGACCTCGGCATGGTCTGACAGGGTCATTACCACATCCGGATCCATAAACAGCACCGTGACCGTACCATCCTCTTCTTCCCGTACCAGCACATTGCAGGGTAATAACAGGCCCACATCCGGGTCACTGCTCATAGCCTGGTTAGCCAGGTTCGGGTTGCAGGCACCTAAAATGGTGTAGGGACGCTTATCCAGGTCGAGTTTCTTTTTCAGAACCGCCTTGACATTGATCTCGGTTAAGACACCAAAACCTTCCTTACCCAGTTCTTCGGTTACTTTTGCAATCGCATCATCAAAGCTGCAGTTTAAATTTGTACTGAATCCATACATTTCATTTCTCCTCGATTATTCAGTTTTGGGGGATTTTTTGCTGATAAAATTATTGTACCACACGGTGTAGATCTCATCCGACCATTGCGAAGTTATCCATACCAGTATGTCTGAAATCTGTTTTACCGTTAACCTGTCTTTCCAGGCCGGCATATTACCGCCAATTTTTCCAGTGCCATTCTGTATTACCGTGATCAGAGCCTTTGGTGAATGATGCCAGGTATGGGCAGTACCATTTAGCGGCGGAGGTGGATATTTACCATCCTTGCCCGGCCTGCGCCAGTTCGCATCGCCCTCGGCAAACTTGCCATGACAAACCGCACAATTTTCCAGATAAAGTTTTTGCCCACGCGAATAAACCCGTGGATCCACTTTTCTATTAATTAGCGTCTTTTGCTTTTTCATTGCCTCCTCTGCCGCAGTGGTATTTACCAGGGCAGGAACAGAAAGAAAAAGCAGGAATAAAAATATTTTTCTAATTGAAATGCTCATTGCTCATTTGTTCTCTTTCGTGTTGTAACGATGAAACAGCACCCCTGCCAGAGTTATTATTCCCAGCAGTAATAGTGCAGATACTATTCCCTGAATCTCACTGGATACCGATTCACTCCCTAGATGAGCCAGCACAAAGCTAATCGGAATTATACCCAGTATTGTCGCTAGTAAAAAACGCCATGCGGAAAGTGGGGTTAAACCGGCAGCGTAACTTATGACATCAAAAGAAAGAAAAGGTGCCAACCGGGTGAAAAAAACTATCATCATAAGGGTAGTCTGTGAGCCAACCAGTTTTACCGGTAAATGGACAGCCAGTTTCTGAGCAAAATAAGCATAGCCCAGTTTTCTGGAAATATTAAAAGCAATAAAAGCCCCTATAACCGAGCCCAGCACCACGTAAAGGGTACCCAGTATATGGCCATAAAGCATTCCGGAAACAACCGCGATCGGAGCGCTTGGCACAGGACTGATGATAATAGCCATGGCCAGCAAGCCCATGATGATAAGCCCACCCAGTATACCTGCTTCAGCCACGAGCTGTTGTAACTGTTGCGGGTCATTGATTAGCTGCAGTAGCTCAGAACTTTGTAGCAGTATATAAATCAGCAGGGCAATAAAGATGAATCCCAAAAAAACCAGGCAGGAACTGTTAGCCATATCCGTGCATTTTTTCCAGGTTCTTTTCATTATAATTTTCCTGTTCTGAAAATAAAAAACCGCTATGACCTTGTGATCATAGCGGCTTTTCATTTCACCTTAAAGGATATTAATTGCTCATTTGCAGGAAAGCAATAATATCACGGGTTTGCTGACCGGTAAGACCGGCACGCATACGCATATGATAGGTAGTAGTAATCCACTGATCATCACGTAGTTCTTTCGGGTCGCGTACATTATGACAACGCACACAATTTTCAACCCATGCCTTGGCACCACGGCCAACATCACCCTTTGTTGATGGCTTGTCTGCAGCTACAGCTGGATTGATAATCATCGCTGCACTTGCCAGTAACAAAGAAGCCGATAAAGTTTTAACAGTCATTAATAATTTTTTACTCATTTTGAAATCTCCTTAGAAGCCGTAAGCAAGTTGCGCTAACATGCGGTTTTCTGCTGTCTGCCCAGCATTCGGATTGGTGTTCAGCTCATAGTTAAACTTGGCAACCACGTTGCTGGCGAAAACATAGTTCAGGCCGGCCGCAACCTGGTTTACATCAGATGCTGCATCAGGTGTATCGTACTGACCATAACGTAATACCGCTTCCCAGTTCGAAGGATTGAACTTATAGGCAATCTGTGCATACATTGCTGTCCAGGTACCACCGTCAGTGATAGAACTGCTTGAGCTGTCACCCACTTTCTGGCTGACATATTCTGCCCGAACATCAAAGCCGGCTACACGCCAGGTCATATCAAAACCGACCACCTGGTAACTACGGGCGCTTTCATAGTTTGTTGTACTTAAACGCACAGAGGTACCACCCACTGCAGCAGAAAAACCAATATCCAGTTGCTGCTCGGCAAAGAAGAGACCATAACGACCACCGACAACCTTGGCGCCTTCCACGTCCTGATTCAGGCCCGGTGTTTCAATCATCTCAATTTCAGTACCGGCTGTATTTGGTTCCAGGGTCGGGCCATTTGCTACATACAGCGCATAGTTATGGCTACCAGAATCTGTGGTAAAACCACCGCGTACCATCATACCCACATCAGCGTTAGGTGCGGCCTGATCATGACCAAAGCCTACTGGTGCCGCTGCCATCTTGTTGATCCAGGATGGGTGGATGTTCTGACGGAACTGACCGATTGGGCTGAGGAACTTACCCACAACCAGTGCAGCATAGTCATTCATGAAGTAATCAATGGTCATGTAATCGATTCCTGCTACGGAAGCACCCGTAGCACTACCTTCAAACTCCAGTTCTGCTTCCATCATGACATCTTCGGCAAACTGATAATGGAAAATTGGAGAAAAGCTACCTGTACTAAAAGAACCCGTACCTTTTTCAGGTTGAGTAAAGCCTACACTGGCAAAACCAGCAAGGTGAACCAGAGTCTTGGGCGCTTTCCATTCTTCCCATTCTTTTGCCTTGGCATTCAGGGCATTCACTTCCTGCCGTAATTTCTTTACTTCAGCAGAAGTATCGGTTGCAGCCAGCGCATTGCCAGCCAGTGACATACCAACCAGGCATGCCAGTGTTGTCAGTTTAAATTTCATGATTAAAACCTCACAGTTAAGTTTTATAATTTTGATTACAAATGGTGGAACAGCTTGTTACAGGCACTCAAGTCCCTGCATATATAAAAGATAGTTTTATCGCGGAGGTTGCAGTACAGGTTGCTGAGAGACAGAAACCAGTTGCTTAAAAGAAGGAGAGAGATAAAAAGATCCAGACTGAGCCAGTTCTATATAAGGAACGAAACTTAGTGTATACATGGCAGAGGTATGGCAGCCATTATAACAATCGAGTGAAAAATCTTCGCAGTGCTGGCATTTATCCATTGATTTTTCTGCTTTTGCAGAAGTATGGTGAGCGCCATGATGCTCATCCTGGATAAAATCGGTAGCCATTTCCATCTGGCTGCAGGGCTGATGATGTGTCGAAGAAACCGTCATTGCTTTGACC
>JALUTJ010000096.1 GCA_027057985.1 Chromatiales bacterium | reverse complement strand
CGTGCCGAAGGCCGGATACTTTTTGCAATATCAACCACGTTATTATCATAAAAATAAAGGCCGGTTACTGCGTAGTTGCTTTTAGGCTGGCTCGGTTTTTCTTCAAGGTCAATCGCCTGGCCCTGTTCATTAAACTGAACTACGCCGTAACGTTCAGGATCTTTCACATAATAGCCGAAGACCGTAGCACCTTCTTCTTTGGCGATGGCACTCTCCAGTAATTGCTCCATGCCATGACCGTAAAAAATATTATCACCAAGGATTAGACTGACATTGTCATTACCAATAAATTTTTCACCTATAATGAAGGCCTGCGCCAGTCCATCCGGGCTGGGTTGTGCTTCATAACTAAAGTTAACACCCCATTGTTTTCCAGAACCAAGCAGGCTGACAAAGGATTGTTGATCATGCGGGGTGGTAATAATCAGGATATCCCTGATCCCGGCCAGCATTAATACCGACAGAGGATAATAGATCATCGGTTTGTCATAAACCGGGATAAGCTGTTTACTCAACGAATGCGTCAGGGGATGGAGCCGGGTACCGGAGCCACCGGCGAGAATGATACCTCTGGTTTTTTTCATAGCATGCCTTATCAGGTATGTGATTCGATTAATTGCAGATATTTTGTCAGAATATTCTGTGCATCTTTCATCATCTGCCGTGTATTTTTTTCATATTCTTCCCGTTCTGAAAACATCTGGCTTATCCTGCCGGCCAGTGCATCAGGGTTACATTGTACCCCTGCTTTGTGCTGTAAAAAAAGGCTAGCCTCGTCGGAGAAGCTACGCATATCCGGGCCAAATATCACGGCTTTTCCCTGCTGCGCCACCTCGAGGATATTATGGCCACCTTTGGGAACAAAGGAGCCACCCATAATGACAAATTCAGCCCCGGCGATAAACGGCTTTAGCTCTCCCATGGTATCGGCTATATAAAGATCGGTACTATCTGTAATGGCTTCATTTTTACTACGTACCGCGATATCGAGATGAAAGGGTTTCAGATCATCTAGGATGGCAGTGAGTCGCTGGATATGACGGGGTGCGATCACCAGCAGGTGATCCGCATGTTCTGATTCCAGCCAGGCGCGTATAATCACTTTTTCTTCATTATCCCGGGTTGAAGCTGCTAGAACATAAGGGCGGGGTAGCCTGGCAGGTTCAATGAGGTCGTCGTTATTGATGGCAAACTTGATATTGCCAGTCACTTCTACGCGTTCTTCTGGCATACCAAGCTGGATAAATCGGGCACGATCTGTTTCAGAACGTGCATAAACCCGTTTCAGGACAGGCAGGATTTGTGCATAAAGTTTTTTCAGCCAGTTTTTTGTGTGTAGCGTTTTTCCCGATACCCGGCCATTGATAATAAACAGTGGGATGTGCCTGTTGCTGGCAAGGGTATAGAAATTAGGCCAGAACTCGGTTTCAACAATATAAATTCTGGCCGGGTTAATGTGATTAAACAGCCTGCGCAGCGCATAGCGATAATCAAGGGGAAAATAGATATGCCGGATTTTATCTGCAAGCTGTTTTTCAGCGATTGCTGCGCCAGTAGGGGTGTTGGTTGTCAGGGTGATCGGTGTTTGCGGAGACTGTTGTTTCAGCTCGGTAAGTAAAGGGATAATGGCATTCACTTCCCCTACAGATGCGGCATGAAACCATAAACCTTTCTCAGTCTGATGCTGACCATAGCCAAATCCCAGTCGCTGAAAAAAGTAATGACGCTGTTTTACCTTGATGGCCTGCCATAGAGTATAAAATACAAGCGGTATATA
>JALUTJ010000095.1 GCA_027057985.1 Chromatiales bacterium | reverse complement strand
TTGCTGGATGTGGCAAGCTGGCTGAAGATGAAGCAAAAGGGCAATGAAGCTGGACAGAACTTAGGCCGGGTATGAGTAACGCTTTTCTGCCTCCCTGCCACGACCGTATGCCTGCTGGGGTTCGGCTTATTTGAGTTGTGAACAAAGTACGGTTTAGCCCAACACGCGGCTGTAGCCGACAGCGCTCCGCGCCGTGGCTAAGCCGCAAGTCGTTAGCTGTAAAGCGATATATTCTTGAAAAACAATAGGTTCAAAAAAATGAACCGTAGCGTGAGAAAAACTCTTATTGTAGTCTTGTCTTTCACGCTCATCATTATCCTATTGCCGACAATCAAGAATCTATTGCTGTATTTCAAATATGAACACGGGAACCAGGCTTTAATAAAAACTGATGGGAGAAGCGGAGTACTTCAGGGTTCTTGGCATGGTGTGTTTGATACTTACCAATGTGGTTTGGATGAAAGGCATGATTTGACCTACGAGTTTAGCACCGACAGTACAGGTGTGCTCTACTATACATTTTACTGTGATAGAATTGATGGTAACATTGCAATGGTTTATTCATGGAATTCTCTGCTACCTTTTGATAAAGTTAATGCACGTAAATATGTAATTCATCTTTCGGTAGATGAGACCTACATCAAATATTTACCCGGAGAGCAATCTTTGTATCAAGATACTGTTTACTCAAAATATCAAGTCTGTTTTGATTCACTTTTTATTGACGCAGCCGCGTGGAAATATCCTTACCAAGATGAACCGCTTTGGGGATTCGCATTCTCAGAACGCCTTGCGACGGTTTCTGACCTTCTGAAATTCTGGCTTCCTTGGAAGTATATGTTTTCACGTCATTAGTTAGAGGCTATTCAATAACGGGCAGCTAACAATTGCTTCAGTTGACGCGAGGGCTCTGATTAGTTGGATAGTTTGTGCCCCACCGAAGTTAAATTTAAACAGCGCTTTAGGTGCTCAGTCGTCCTCGCGCAACTGAGCATCGTTAGCACTACTTATCATACAGCATCGTTCAGAAAATAAGTTCACGGTTTCATGGACAAATTGGCAAATCCGTTTGAGCGTACTTTTAGGGCCTCAAATATTATTCAAATGGTATTGATTATATTTTTATGGATTGTGCTTGGTGCAGTTTCAGTAGCTTATTTATTTGAAGTTATAGCTTTGAATCTACTGATTCTATATTGGGTTACAATTCTACTCTTAACAATATGGAATCGATCACTAAAGCTTACAATAATGCAAAGTGGAATTACTTTTTTTTCTGGTTTCAAGGAGCGAAGATTAATTTGGACAGAAATCAATGCAGTAAGCAGCAGCTATAACTCTTGGGGATTTGGCGGTGAAAATAGCTTCACAATTCATCCAAAGAACAATACGAAAGCAGGCATTTCATTTAATATTACTTACTTTCGCTATAAAGATTTGGCAGAAGTAGTACTTGCTATTGTAAAACATGTCCCGGAAGTACATTTAGATGAATCGACAGTGAAATTATTAAATAGGTATAGCAGTGCTGATAGAAAAATTTAGGCTATTGGTACAATGACGAGAGATTTTTCATTCCGTCAACGTGCCAATAAGTTAGAGTTGCGCTGAATTTTCAGGTTTGTGGCTTGATAATAAATCAGGTATAAAAACGGCGGCTTGTGGGTCAAGTATTTTGTATTAAAATCCGTGCTTGTTGTCAGGTTCAGTGCAATTCTGCTAACACGTGTTTACTCGTTGACGGAGGGGGCGCCGTTTTCAAATTAAAGTACGGGAGGAC
>JALUTJ010000094.1 GCA_027057985.1 Chromatiales bacterium | reverse complement strand
GCGCGAACCGTTTATCGAGAATATGAAGAAGTCGCTCATCGAGCTGACGCAAAGTGAAAATTTCCTTAATTTATTACGCGATGAACTGGAGCAACCGGATGTGATGCAGGATGTGCGCAGCAAGGTCGAAGATATTATCGAGAAACGCCTGCAGGAACTGACGCCACAACTGGTCAAGGAAATTATCCAGCACATGATCCGGCAACATCTTGGCTGGCTGGTGGTCTGGGGTGGTGTCTTCGGTGGCCTGATTGGCCTGCTCGCTGCGTTGATGCCACTGTAATCCGGTTTAGCCCATGCTCAATGCCAGCCTGCTGAATTTTTCCGGCACCGATCTTTTTCTGATTGGCCTTATCTTTATCTGGACCGGCTTCGTTCGTAGTGGGCTTGGTTTTGGTGGTGCCGCGCTTGGCCTGCCACTAATGCTGTTTATCTATGACAGGCCGGTTTACTGGTTACCGATTATCGGCGTGCACCTGTTATTTTTTACCTCGCTAACCCTGCTGTCACGGCTGCACAATGTTGACTGGAATTATTTAAAACGCTCCCTGCTTTATATTATTCCACCGGCACTGGTCGGCGTATTTGGTCTTATCAGCCTGCCAAACCAGTGGCTGGTCATTTTTATTTATAGCGTTACCCTGCTCTATGCCCTGACCTGGTTTCTGAATAAAACCATTCAAAGTAAAAATGCCTGGCTGGATCGCATCCTGCTCGCGATTGGCGGATACGTTGCTGGCACCTCGCTCACCGGGGCACCGCTCATGGTGGCGGTCTATATGCGCAATGTTGCCGCTGAACAGTTGCGTAATACGCTGTTCGTACTCTGGTTTATTCTTGTCAGTATCAAGATGTCGACCTTCAAGGCACTGGGCGTGGATATTCAGCTCATCAGCGCGGTTTATCTGTTACCTGTTGCCGCAATTGGCCACATTGCCGGCCTGAGAATGCACCACATCATCGTCAGAAAAGATCAGGAATTCAAACGTCTGGTGGGGGCGGTGCTGATTTTTATTAGCAGCGTGGGTTTATACCAGGCCTTATAGCGCTGGTTGCAGCTCCTGTGGCAAGGTATATTCCCTGTAGCTGCCGTCACGCGGATCGGTAAAGCCCAGAAAATATGCAGTGAGTTGCAGATCATCCTTGTTGTTATTATCGCTATTGCCATGCAGACGATCACCCAGTACAGGAAAACCGGCAGCGGCAAGATGAAGTCGTATCTGGTGCTTACGACCCGTTTCAATTTTTACTTCAACTAAAGATATATCACGGCTTTCATTATAGCCAAGCAGCTGTACATGACTGCATGCCGGTTTACTATCCACTGCCTGCTCAATCGTTAAATGCTCCGGCTGAAAATGGCCTTGCACTAAAACCCGATATTTTTTATCAATCTGCCCGTTTTGAAACAGTTGTGATAACTGTGTGGCCATTTTTTTACTATGAGCCAGTAATATCAGGCCACTAGCAAAGCGATCCAGCCGGTGCACGATAAATACCGGGCGCTGAGGCTGAAGCTGTTTTTCAAGCCAACGGTTTATCGCGGTATGATCGCCCCACTTACTGCCCTGCGATAACATACCTC
Source organism: Chromatiales bacterium (assembly GCA_027057985.1). Taxonomy (GTDB): domain Bacteria; phylum Pseudomonadota; class Gammaproteobacteria; order UBA6429; family Thiohalophilaceae; genus JAGLTQ01. The sequence goes on along the minus strand of JALUTJ010000094.1, from coordinate 4,456 downwards.
GTGGCTTGTAGCAGACACTATAATCACCTTCATCGGCAATCAGGAGCGCCTCAGCTACCGGCTGTTGCAATACATCTTCATTATAATAAAGATGTAATGTTGTATCCTTTGCAAGTGGTTTACTATGACGGCGTAAACGTCGAGTTCCTTTATCGTCGCTTAACCAGAGCGCCCCTTTTTGCATGGCCTGTTTTATTTTAGCCTTTGACAGGCCTGTTTCCTCTGCCAGTAGTTCAACCGCGGTACTCCCTGCCCGTTTTATCTTTACATGGTATTTCCGTGCTTCGACCGGCATTACATTAACTCACCTGTACGACAATAACGATCCACATTACCAGCAAGATAATGTTGATGGTATAGGAAAATTTAAAAAAACACGTTAACCGGTAATACCGATTTAATCAATTCTGCAATATGGTTGAATGTTTCTTCGCGATAACTGTTTTTACGATAAAGCATGCCTATGCGACGCGCTGGCCTGGGATCGGCAAATTCGATATAACGAATATCATCGCTCTTTCGTGTTTTGGCTGGTACGGCCAGTTCCGGCATTAGTGTCATGCCAATGCCCTCGGCCACCATGTGGCGCAGGGTTTCCAGGCTGGTGGCATGGTACTGGCTCTGTTCTTTAACCCCTGCCAGCATGCAGACATCGAGAATATGCCCACGCAGGCAGTGCCCTTCTTCGAGTAATAGCAATTCCTGCCCGGAGAGATCACTCATGGTCACCTGCTTTAATTTCGCCAGTTTCTGCTGCCGCTGTATTGCCAGGCGAAATGGTTCACGAAAAATGTCTACCTCAACAAAATCATGTTCTTCAACCGGTAATGCAAGAATAAGCAGATCCAGCTCGGCATTCCCCAGCTTTTCCATAAGCACATGGGTCTGGTACTCGTATAACCATAGCTTGAGCCGGGAAAACTGTTTTTTCAGCTGCGGCATAATCACCGGCAACAGGTAAGGGGCTACGGTGGGGATCAAGCCCACCCGCAACTCACCCACCAGTGGATCCTGGTAATAGGCCGCCACATTTTTTATCAGCTCCACCTCACCGAGTACGGCGCGGGCATGTTTTACCACGGCTTCACCGGCTTCGGTCATACTGACCTGTCGATTATTACGCTCCACCAGCATGATACCGAGTTCGGCTTCGAGCTTTTTCAGCTGGCCACTGAGGGTCGGCTGGCTGACAAAACAGCGCGCTGCCGCACGATGAAAATGGCGTTCTTCTGCCACGGCAATAAGGTATTCAAGGTCTCGTAGTTTCATAATTTTTAATAATAGATTTTACCTATTATATTAGTAGAAACAAACGATTTTATCAATTACATTTTTAACCCCATAATACTCTCGTGTTCAGGGCAATGGGCCCTGCAAAATAATTTAAAACCAGAGAGGTCAATAAATATGGAAAATCGTGAAGGTCAAAATGTACCACAGGTCGTGTTCCACACCCGTGATAATGAAAAGTGGGTTGATATCAGCAGTGATGATATCTTCAAGGGAAAAACCGTTGTTGTCTTCGCCTTACCCGGCGCATTCACCCCAACCTGCTCATCAACGCATGTGCCACGCTACAACCAGTTAGCGTCCACCTTTAAGGAAAACGGTGTTGATGATGTGGTTTGTGTATCGGTCAATGATACCTTTGTTATGAACGAATGGAAAAAAGATCAGCATGCCGATAACCTGACATTCATCCCGGATGGAAATGGTGAATTCAGCGAAGGCATGGGTATGCTGGTCGACAAGAGTGACCTTGGTTTTGGCAAGCGCTCATGGCGTTATTCCATGCTGGTTAAAGATGGCGTTATCGAAAAGATGTTCATCGAGCCAGACGTACCCGGCGACCCGTTTGAAGTGTCTGATGCCGATACCATGCTGGAATACGTGGCACCAAAAGCGAAAAAGCCGGACAGTGTCACTATCTTCACCCGTGAAGGTTGCGAGTACTGTATCAAGGCCAAGAAAATGCTGCGTGATGCCGGTAAGGACTACGAAGAGCTGGTGCTGAACAAGGACTACACCGAAGCCACCCTGCGTGCTATCTCCGGTACTTCCAGCGTACCGCAGATTTTCATCAACGGTGACTATGTTGGCGGCTCAGAGAGCCTGGAAGAATACCTGTAGGAAGACATGGTCGCCTAAAGCAGGCTTTAACCGCCCCCATGAAAGATGGCTCAATCGAGCCATCTTTTTTTTGCCCGTTTTAAAGCCCGAGTTGAGTGAGATCCAGCTGCTCGCCTTTCATTGGTGGGCACCAGTAATAGGCACCTGTTAGCGGACGAGTAATATTAAAGAGCGCATCATGGATACCATCTTCCAGCCCCAGCATACGATGCAGGATGGCTTCGAAGGCATCAAATGATTTACCAAAAGCAATGAATACCAGCCCGGCCTGCATGCCTTCTGCCCAGGGCATGGAGCGACGTAGAATGTAGGCTTCCGGATCATAACTTTCCTGTGCCGCACGTTTTACATGCGCCGATTCCGGTGCCGAATCAAATTCCTCGTTATCACTGACATGGCGGCCAATGGTATTGTCCTTCTCTGCTGTATTCATGGCATCGAGAACATCAAAGTCATGTTGCCAGGTCTGAACCGCAACAAAGCTACTGCCATCCATCCCCTCGCCCATGCCCTGTACCACCGCGGCCTGCAGCGCAGCATCACCCTGCGGGTTTTCCGTGCCATCGATATAACCACTCATGTCACGGCTTTCATCGAAACGAAAACCTTCAACCACATCAACCAGTTCAAACGCCTCTGCCAGCAGTGCCTGCAGTTCACGGCTACGGTGGAATAACACGCCTCGATCGCTACCGCGTAACCACAACCATAATGCTGCCGGAGTGGAGGGAACATCCAGTCCCGGTGCGGACTGTGCCGGCATGTCATGTAAGCCTTCAATTTCCTTACCCAGCGCCTTGAGCAGAGACTGACCGATGCCCACTACCAGCGATTCACCATCAGCCTGCTGTTTTAACTGCTGTAATGCTGTTTTTGCCGCTTTACTGTTTACGAGGCTAAAGCTGAGATAGCGTGATGCAATATTCTCGGTGGCAAGAATGCCGGGCTGGGTGGTCATAAAAGTATCTCCCTTATTGAAAATGTAACAATACGTACATAAATTTTGATTTAAAATCACTATACTTTAAATATGGCCATTTAAACAGGAATCAATGCGATGGATACCCCCGACTCTGAATTTATTTCCGCCTACCGTGGCAGCTTTACTTCCATGATGCGCTGGCCCGACCTGGATGCCTTCTGGGAAGTACTGAAACAACATGCCGATGATAACTGGTATATCTATGCGGTGGGGGAAGCTGCGCCAGCAGCTACGGTCAGCAAGGAAAAACTGCTCGACTTCATTCGTGAAATCGATGCCCTGCTGCACCAGGAACATGAAGAAGAATACTGCGGCATTGTCTATGCTGACAATAAAACCGAGCCCCGCTTTATAAAAATATATGATCCCAATAACCTTGGGGTCAGCTGTGGTTTCAGTGACAATCCCCCCTTGCCGGGCTGGATTATTTCCCGCTTACAGCCGGTTGAGCTGGAAACAGCCCTTAACCCACCCAATAATCGTCGCCGCTGGTGGAACCGGCTGTTTCATCCGGCATCGGCTTGAAATGCCTGATTTTTTATACCATTATTGTTGATATATCTCACGTTTTAATCAGGTGTATTCGAGTAGCATAGAAATATAAATTAAGAAAACTGCTACTTTATCTCAGTTGGGAGAGAAACATGAAAAGATGGATTTTTTTACTTGTACTGCCGTTCCTGTTTATTTCGGCTGTCCACAGCATTGAAAAACAGGCCAGCGTTTTACACGGCCAAATTGTCACCTCAGACCCAGCGGCTATTGAAGTTTTTATTCTCGATAATGATGGCAGCATTCTCGACCTTGGCAGTCTTGCCAAAGATGGGACATTTAAGCTGGATCTCTCGGTCATGGATGAGCCGGTCAAAGCCGAGGTTTACAAACTGACCCTGGAAGTCAAAAAGAAAACCGGTAGCAAGCGCCGCTTTCCACTCAAACCCTATATCAAGAAGTTTGATGATACCGTGGAGCTCAAACCCATTATCTTCAACTAGCGCATTCTGTAACAAATTATGACATAAATCAGGGGTTACCCTATCTCCACGGATACGTATTTAATTTACAATCGACTTCGGTTGTTGAATTAAATAATGAGTTATCAACTTTATGTCATACACGATTAGCTGGCGAGAAGACGGCATTTATCGCAAATTTTCTGAAATGGTTCAGCCTGAAGAGATTTTACAGTCCAATTTTTCCCTGCATGAAGATCCCCGTTTTCTCGAAGTGGATTATATTATCAACGATTTTACTACTATCGAGGGCGTCAGGCTTAATCCCGATCACGCCCAGATATTCGCCAGTACCGACGATATTATTTCCGATAATCGCGAGAAAAAAATG
>JALUTJ010000093.1 GCA_027057985.1 Chromatiales bacterium | reverse complement strand
TTCACCTTTTTTATATGGCTGGGGTACCTGGATTATGTCACGCTTCGCGCGCCACCCCTTCGGGGCCAGCTCGACCACTTCGTGGTTCTCGCTGTTACTTCGTCATGCTACGCATGACTCGTTTCGAACCACCTGGTTCTCATCCATCGATACCGCATAACTTTTTCGAGTTCATCAACTCAGGCGAAGTTATTCACCTTTTTTATATGGCTGGGGTACCTGGATTCGAACCAGGGAATGCCGGAATCAAAATCCGGTGCCTTACCGCTTGGCGATACCCCAATTGACTGTTATCTCGGTCGCTATGATACCGAAAAAAATTCGTTTAATGGAGACTGATTTACGCCTCTGGCAATAAATCCATCCCATTTCCCGGATAATGCCTGCAAGGCTGCTTCAGCCGCGGCTTTATCCTCAAAGGCAGCAAATACACATGCGCCGGTTCCTGTGAGTCGGGAAGGAGCAAATTCGGCTAAATCACGTAATGCCCGATCCACTTCAGGACACATTTCCCTGACCGGTTGTTCACAGACATTTTCCGTCTGCCCTGCCAGAAAGTCGCGTATTGTAATGGCTGGACAATCTCGCCGCAATTGGGAATTTGAAAAAACTTTGCCTGTAGACACATTTATTGGCGGTTTTAGCACCAAAAACCACTTTTCGGGCAGATCCAGCACCTCAAGCCGCTCTCCAACCCCCTCAGCCCAGGCCGAACGGGCAAAAATAAACACCGGCACGTCTGCCCCAAGCGAGACACCCAGCGCCATCAATGCTTCCCTGTCCAGACCACATTGCCACAGCGCATTCAGTCCCACCAGCACCGAGGCCGCATTGGAGCTGCCGCCACCAAGCCCACCACCCATCGGCAGTTTCTTCTCAACATAAATATCCACGCCCTGCTGACTTTTACAATGTGCCTGCAGCAGGCGCGCCGCACGCACCACCAGGTCATCCTCGGCAGGCACCCCGGCCAGATCCGAGGAGCGGCTGATCTCAGCATCATCACGCAATGTCAGGGTGATGGTGTCGGCATAATCAAGAATCTGAAACACCGTCTGCAACAGGTGGTAGCCGTCCTCGCGCTGTCCGGTTATATGCAGGAACAGGTTGAGTTTTGCCGGGGCTGAAACCGTAATTTTTTTTCTCATCGATATGCGTGGTTCATTGAAGTGAAATTTTCAGATCATTATACACGGTAATTTTTATCTTTAATCTGTAGAATCTGGGAGAATAAATTCTGAGCGACATACAAATAACTTTGCGTCCTTCATACCTTTGCGGTGAATCATTTTATCGGTGCTATCTTTAATACCCCGCGCTCTATAATATACTCCGGCACGGACAGGTTCTGCTGCTCGGGATGTCCGCTATTTTTTCTTATCCGTCCGGCGGCATCATATTGCGCACCATAACAGGGCTCGGTAAATCGCACTTCAGTATCTTCTTCTGCCAGTGCTACCTGGCAACCACGCCTGTTTTCATGGGGTATAAAAACAAAATAATCCTTACTCACGGATCGGAAAGAATTTTCCAGCCCCTGCGGTTGTTTGCTATGAAGTGAACGGGGATCTCGAAGTTGCTCCTGGTTGTGCTTTAATAGTGCAATCTCTGCTGTCCTGCGCGCATAGACCCAGATATCACGCCCCTGCCATTGCAGGCGTTTTAACTGCCCGGTCTGTAACTCGCCTAATGGGAATTCAATAATCCAGCGTGATACCGGAGTGGTTTTATCTTCACCCGATGAAAGACTGGCGACAAAGGGAACCATCAGAAAGATCGCGCCCA
>JALUTJ010000092.1 GCA_027057985.1 Chromatiales bacterium | reverse complement strand
TTGTTAGCATATCTTTTGATTCGCATTTAATCATTGAAGTTAACCCATCTTTAATAACCTCATAACCTCCTGAAGGTAATGATAATAACTCTTTTGCCAAGTCTGAATCTTTCTCAATATGCTCTAATAACGTATCGCCGTCTTTCAGCGTCAACATTAAAAACTTATAAACATCAAGAACTGCAGCATTACCAACAGCATCATTTTCTCCTTCGACATTTCCTGTTTTCAGATAACCATCTGGGATTCTATTTATTTTTGCAACAATAGAGGTAACATAGCCGCTCTTGTTCTTACGTGCACTGGGATGACTAAAGGTGCAAGGGTGTGTCGTTATCGACATCTGGCCAGCACGTTTCGCTGCATCAGGCAACCATTGTTGTGGTGAGAATTTATATTCCGCTTCCCTTTCAATTATCTGAACTTCGTCCTCTGGCATAGAAGATTTTATTTTCTTGTTTAGCCAATCCGTTTTCCGTTTATCGAAAAACTCTTGAATCGCAGGATCAAACATGCTTTCCTCCATTATTCTTTAAAAAGACCTAACTGGTCATTGTATTTATAGGTTGGTATTTCGTTTTGATAAGGATCACGTATCAATAGCTCACCATAACGTAGCGTTGCACCTGGCAAACTGCTGTCCATTATTTCTGTTTTTGTTTGTAATAGTTGCAGATAGTTTCTGTTTAGCCAAAGCCGTTCCTGTTGTGCGTTTGTCAAGGCGAAAGACTGGATATTGTATTCTTCTGCCATGTTGAGTGGCTCACGATATACATCATCAGTTATCACCCGTCCTTTTTTGTCTTTTTGCAAAAAGAAAGGCGTGTTTTCATTATCTGGGTATCGATATAGTTGGATATTTTCTTCGCTTGATCGAAAACGGTTAAGCGCTTGTGGTAAAGCTGTCAAATACCAGTGTTGCGTGAGGTAGCCTTGTAAGGATTCCGGCCCCTTTGCATTATACCTTGTTAACCAGTGTGCGGTTACTGCATGTTCCAACCTTGCAAGACCAAACCCATCCGGGGGATCTGTAGATATGCGTGGTGTGGCATCCAGTCTTTTTTCAATTATAGTTTCGTTAACTAGTTTTCTAAGGTCGTGTGTTTGACAAGAAGCTGAGCGGGTTTTTCCATTGAATTCAATCTCACCCTTGAACTCATAACCCGGACGGTAAAAATGACGGGCATACGCTTTGTCCCCGGACTTTAATGTTTTCCAGTTGTACTGCAGCAAACCTATATTTGGGTTCTTCACAGCTCCAGCACGATGCCGTTTAACACGGCCAGCAAGCTGGATTATGGAGCGGTAGGAAGAAGGCTCCACAATAGCCCAATCGAAATCGTGGTCACGCCCCACTTCCTCAACTGGCGTTGCAACCAGGATAAACAAAACATTTTCCGGTGATGGTGATTTTCGTGCCAGCGCATCAAGATGCTGACGTATTATGAAGTTTTTGAATGCGTAAGGTTCCTCTCCTTCCTGCTCCTTGCGCTTGAGGACGGTATCAAGATGTTTTTCCTGTTCATGCCGGAGCAATAGTACTTGTTGGCTGTGATAGGCCATTACCCGCAATGCCGTATTATCCGGACAGGCATAATCAAGCAAATGAAGGGTAAGTTCGATACAGGGGTTTATGTTGGCAATACGAATGACGCCAAAGGATACCTTGATCCCGGTCTGGTTATCGACCTGGTGGTGTGCCTGATGTTTTGCCAGCGCCGCCCTGGCGATTGCGTCAAACCAGGCTTTTTGTTTCCGTGTTTCATCAGCCGCTTGTTTCAGGATAACTGGCTGGCAATCTATAATCTCAGCCTTGCGTTTGGCTGGTTGTTTGTTCAGTGCCTTTACCCGTTTATCAACAAAGTCATTATGCGCCTTTTTATATTCTTTAACAGCCTGGTCATGATGAGTGGAATTTATATCCTCTGCAATCGTATTAAATTCATCAATCCACGCACAGCCAATGGTTGTGCTTGCTGTGCGGGTTTTCGCAAACAACTGCCAGCCTTCGCGATAGCAGTTGAAATAGCCTTCGGCGAGCGCAGGGGGAATGGTTGCCGAGGATATCATCACTTTACGCCCCAGCATGCCAGCCAGGTGAATCAGACGGCCAATGGCGATGGCATCAGAGTCGGTAAAGTCATCCACTTCGTCGATTACCAGATCCGACGACATGAGTCTCAGGCAGGGTAATATATAGCGACCGCCCCGTGTGGTTTCTGTCGCTGCCATGATATGATCTATGGTGCAGGCAAGAATAGGCGCGTAGAGGAACTTGCGTGATTTGGTATCTGGCAATATGGTTTTCATGCCATCTTCGGGAAGATCGACGTCATAGATTATTTCATCGGTTTCTTCCAGCAGACTTTCCTGCGACGCCGACCCCTTTTCCCTGGTGATTTTTTCTTCGCGTCGCATCTTCGCCTGTTCGTGCAATTCGGCAATGGCTTTTGAGCCGATCAGCACGGCCAGATCACTACCATCCGAGTTCTGAAAAATGCGTTCCCGGTATTCGTCACCAGTTTGCAAGGTCAGTGTTCGCAGTCCGAGGGCCAGGATGTATCGTAACCTACCTTGATCCTCTGATAACGCCAACATAATTTTTGCATTGGCAAAGGTTTTTCCGCAGCCGGTACTGGCCATATTGACGGCGAAAAAGCCATGCTTTTGGTTCTTATGATGCGATGCCCAGGTTTTGACTTTACTTGCCGCTTTATCCTGCCAGACAAAGTCACCATGACTTTTCTTTTTCAGGGTGCCAATATTGTCGGTTGCCGTCAGCTCTTTCTCCAGTTGAGGCAGTTTTCTCACATTACGTTTCGCCTGTTCATACACACCAACCAGATGTTGATCCAGGTATTGTTTTGGTGATCCGTCTTTTTGGGTATTGGCAATGAGACTGGTTTTATCGTTCCACACTCCGGATTCTTTCTGTGTGAGTGATGAGTAATAATGGTCACCAAGCATGAGACAGAGGCGCGCATGATGGAGTATGGGTCGGTAACTTCCATCATTTATTATTTGTGATATGAGTGATTGCTGATCCAATAGCTTTTTCGCCCAACGTTTGAGTTGTTTGATCCATGGACCGGAATTCAGGAGCAGCCCGTCAGGAAAGCGCAAACAACTTTCAAAGGTTTCCCGGGCAGATTCATTCCAGTAACCCCATTCATTGTCAATATGATTGAATAATTCATCCAAAGTTTCTGCTCGTATGCCTCGCCATGTATTGAGTAACTTTTTCTTGGATAGACGTTGCAGAGGCATACGATGGTGAGTCACAATCAGCCACGCAATCAATTTGGCGGTAGGCGGCAAACCGGACAAAGGTTTTGCTAACTGTCGAAGGTCGGCCTTTATGATTTGATTTTCGTCCACTTCTCCTTTGGCGAGCAAATTAAGCCATCCTCCATCCGAGCTGGTGTCCGTACCTTCGATCAAGGCTTTTAACAGCAGGCAGGATACCCACTCGTGACGCAAGGCATCACCTTGTTTGCCTCTATATGTCTTATCCAGTTTCTCCTGAAAACGGGCATTGGCTTTTCCCCAGTCATGCAGTAATGCGGAAAGACATGCCAATGATTGTATCAAGGACAAATAATGCCAATCGTCCAGATCATCTCTGTAGGTGCGTTGAATGGTTGTGCTATTCACCGGCACCACACCCTGCTCATTAAATTTGTTTTTATTCCCAACCACCCAAACCAGTTGGCTGCGTTTTCTGCTGCGTATCCAGTGGCAGCTCACGGCTGTATTTTTGGTAGCGGTTTTTCTTAACAGTTTTCTGACGGCATTCAGGCCTTCCTGGGTAATGATGGTCTGCCAGGTATTGTCGCCGATGCGGTTGGCGAAGCTGTCCAGTACGCGTCGGGTGCGGTTGAGGGCTTTCTTTTCGCACTGGGATATGAAGGTGACCATCATGGGTAAATTTTCCCCCTCACCCTAACCCTCTCCCTGAGGGAGAGGGGGATTCTGTATTTTCATGGTGTTGCAATGCAACTGTCTTGACCTGATCAAACATAAAATCCAGTGCCTTGTGATCGGTGAAGGCTTGCAGGCATTGCTGGCGAAATTCCTGTTCGGTGGCGTTTTCCATTGCACTGATAAAGGCCCATGGCAAGATCAGTGCATCTTTGACGAGATCGGCAACATCGAAAACCAGTGCACCGCGGCGGGTCTTGCCGTGCATTACGGCAAAACCATGGGGGATACCCAATACCCATAATGTAGTTGCAGCAAGTCCATAGGCCAGATAGTTGCCATGGTTTAAAAAGGCATTAGCATCATCAACCGCATTTCGCTCTCGAACAAAATTATCCTGTTTTGTTATATTGGCGGCAATTTTATACAGCTGTTTTGTCAGCGCAGCTTCTATTTGTAATAATTTGCTGACTTTTGGTGCCCCATTAATCTGTTTGAGTGTATTATTCAGTAAGACTGCAATACTCTCATTTTGCATATCAAAACCAATATTTCTCAGTTCCCGATCCTTTGCCCAGATTTCCTGTATAAAATGAATCCGTGCAATCTGAAAAGATTTCGCTACTTCAAGTCTCTTATTATCATCAAACCAGAAACTTAACCAGCCCTGTACATATTCAGTTGGTCTGTATTCACTTTGCGGGCTGAGCCATTCTATCTCTGTCGAAGTGAGTAACGGTGTACCACCACCTCCACAGAAACCTATCATAACGCCAGCAGAAACAAGCATGCGCACTGCTGCCTGTGTAAGGGAAGTTCCTGTCCCCAGTAAGATAACCGTCGTATTTGCAATTGGGATATTCCAGTACTGGTTCTGCTCTTTCGCTTCTGTCAGGTAAAGTACACGACCGTCTTTTTGCATTACCCGGCATTTCTCCAGATAATAGATATTGGCTCTTTTTGAGTGAAGTATTGCTTTAAGGTCTGTTAACTGTTCCATATATACTTTCCTGTCCCAGAACCCATGTAAAGGTATCGGGTAGCTTCAAGGTTACAGGCTATTATCATTACCTGCACCATCAGAACTTAAGGGAGAGGTATTTTTTTATAATTGTTGAGTGCTTTTGTCAGTCTTTCTATTGCTATAGCGCGTAGTTCATCGGGTTCAATTATTTCTGCATTATCACCATACTTTAATATATCCATAATCAATTCACGTGGATCGCAATAAGGTATATGCAACTCATAACTTCCGTCAGGGAGTGTGTACCCCTGTTGCTCAGGGTGCCATTCTTCTTCTGCTACCCACCTTGCCGCTTTACCGGTAAAACGTACTATCGCGGTATTCGTCGGTTTGCCTGAAAATATACCATATGACTGGGTAAAGTGCTCATTCATTGTCACCTCATCAATTTCTTTAGCCATTTCATTCTGCAAACGGCTATTTTTTATTCTTTCGAGAGCAAAGCTGCGAAGCTGGTTACGCAGATGACACCAGGCATCAAGATACCAGTTATTTCGATAATATATTAATCTCTGCGGAGATATATCCCGACATGTTGTCTGCTCATTATTGATGCCTGCATATTCAATATTTATCTGTTTTCGTATAACTAAAGCATTTGTCACCATACTAAAATGTTTGGGGTTTACCTTTCTTGCAGCTATTTTTATAAATCTGAAACGTCTTGCAATATCTGCTTTTTCAAGCTTTTGCTGAGAAAGTAAATCTTCTATTTTTTTCTTTAGTGGATTGATATGTGATTGAAATAATCCAGGATCGAGCGATTCTAACAACTGGTGTGTAAAAAGTAGTGCATGTAATTCAGCTGCATTGAACCATAAACCCGGGAGCTGGTACTTACCTACAGCCTCGCTGTAACTATATCCATTTGCTGTACGACTATATTTTATCGGTGCATTCAGATAATCCCGCATTTCAGCAATGATTCGCTCAACTGTTGCCTGAGAACATTCCAGCTCTTCCTCAATTTTTTCCCGCGAAACAGGGTATCTGCTCTGACTAAGCAATGTGTGAAGTGCATATATCCGATCAAATTTGTCCATAAATAACCGTTTGTATCAATAATTATTATTCCCTACACATTAACAGGGATTAATGC
>JALUTJ010000091.1 GCA_027057985.1 Chromatiales bacterium | reverse complement strand
TTAATTAATATTGCCAACGCCGTGGCAGTAATGGCAGACTTCGATTCAATGGATGAAGACGATGAAATCCCCCGTATCGACCCACAGTCCTGGGAAATGACCGGCCTGAGCAAAGCTGATTTGCCCGAGGCCATCGAAAAAGCCCAGCAGGAAATACAGGAAATCGAAGCGGTACTCTTCCCTGGCGAATAAATTCCGGAAATACCCGCACAATCTGTAGATTTTTGCTAAAGTTAGCCTGTATCGAAACCGATACAGAAAGAAAACCTGAGTTTAAAAAGAAGGGAAGGGGTTTTACCATGCTCAAACAGGAAATAACATTTCGACATTTTATTTTAACAATTATTCTTTTTTCACTCTTCAGCATTTCCCCCCAGGCTGATGAGCTTTATATCACCGATGACTACCTGCAGGGCCTCAATGACGAGATCAGCGATCCCGAGTATCTGACGAATGCGCGCAAGGAATTACGTGAGTCTGAAGCGCGCGAAAAGGCCCACACCACCGATAAAAAGGAAATCGAAAAGGCGCTGATTTCCATGTATAACTTTGAAGTGCTACTGAGGGAAAAATATCCTTCTACACACAATGTTTATTCACGCTTACCTGTCAGTGCCCGCATCCTGATTTTCGACAAGTTCAAAAAGACCCGCAAACTCTCTGCTGCCAAGCGCATGATTATCGAAAAATACGAATCAAAATAAATTTTTAAGGGAACCATGATGAAAAGAAATTACCTTGTAGCACTGCTCTCCACCTGCTTACTTTTACTCACCACACCGGCACAGGCTCTGGATGTCAATATCACCCAGGATATGCCCTATGCCACCGTGACCCATAATGGCAAAACAACCCGCATCCAGCGTATCCAGGATCAAAGCAATCATATTGGCGGTGGTTTTTCCAAAACCTCGCGCAAGTGTCCACCCTTCTGTATCCAGCCAATGCAGGTGGCGCCGGGTGTCACCACCGTGGGTGAGCTGGAAGTTATCCAGTTTATTAAGGACTATGTAAATACCGGCAAGGGCGTGATGATCGATGCCCGCACCCCGGCCTGGCATGCCCGTGGCACCATCCCCGGCTCGGTCAATATCCCCTTTACCACTTTCGCCCTGAGTCGAAATGATCAGAAACTGATCAAGGCCATGGCAATCCTGGGGGTAACACGTCGCCAGGGATACACTTCGGGTTACTGGACCGACCTGAAAGATGTGCTCGGTATCGAGAAAAAGCCCAACCCGTACTGGGACTTCAGCAAGGCAAAGCCCCTGCTGCTATGGTGTAATGGTATGTGGTGTGGCCAGTCGCCTCGCGCGATTCATGGCCTGCTCAAGCTGGGTTACCCGGCAGAGAAAATTCATTATTACCGTGACGGCATGCAGGGCTGGCAAATACTCGGCCTTACCGTGGTGGTACCAGAGTAAACCCCGGCCACATCCTGAAAAAGCAGCTTCGGCTGCTTTTTTTATGCCATTTGTTCACGCCCCGCCAGGCGTGTACAATCATCGCCCCCGGAGGAAAGCGGGAGAGCAAACGGGCCAGCCGGCCGGTTTCCGTTAACTTCACGATTTTCACAGGCTTTTTTTTAAGGAGCGCATCTTGGAACAATATCGCGGTACAACCGTTCTCAGTGTTCGACGTGGCAACCAGGTGGTTATCGGTGCCGATGGACAGGTCACGCTCGGTGACACGGTGATGAAAGGCAATGCACGCAAGGTGCGCCGTCTCTATAACAACAAGGTGATAGCCGGTTTTGCCGGTGGCACCGCCGATGCCTTTACCCTGTTCGAGTAC
>JALUTJ010000090.1 GCA_027057985.1 Chromatiales bacterium | reverse complement strand
CCGTAACGATATTCCATCCATACAACCTCGCTTCATGTACGAGGCCAGTATCGCAGATAAATCTGACCGCCTGAAAGGCGGTGGTTTTAACCTTTTATCGGAACAATAAATCAGTGGAACGAACTAAAAAGGCACCGACGCGCCGCGGCCAGAAGCAGATTGTTAAGCAATGGCAGTTGAATTCAGCAGTGACTTCTAGTCTCTAAAAACATAGATCAGGTTTGTCGGGCTGACTACAGAGTCCTTTTCCCAGGCAGTATCCAGAATTAGCTAGCGATTTTTTTTCTATTTTCTTACCGCCCACCGTATTTTCTGCCGTCTTATAATCAGTTTTTGAAACGAAGGACACTTGTTCAAACCCGGCCTCTTCAACCAACTGGGCAAAACATTCTATCGTCAATGTACCCAGCACACAATTGGCCCATAAATCATTTTTGGTCTCAGCTAATTCATTTTTAACATTATCTCGTATCATATCGGCAAGTTGCAGCTGCCCACCTGGTCGAAGAATGCGTAGCGCCTCTTTCAGCACGCTGATCTTGTCTATCGACAAATTAATTGCACCGTTTGAAATAACCACATCGGCGCAATTATCCTGCAGAGGAAGTTTGGCTATATCAGCCTCATGCACCACCACATGGGAAAAACCGGAAAGCTTTGCATTTGTTCTCGCTTTTTCAACCATGGCCGGCGTGCAATCAATGCCGATAACTTTTCCGTGATCCTGTACTAATAGCGCAGCCACGCAAACATCGGTACCAGCCCCACAACCGAGATCTACCACGGTTTGCCCTGGTAGTATCTTGCCGATGCTGAAAGGGTTACCCACGGCGGCGCAAGATTCCCAAACAGCATCAGGCAAAACCGTTAACCACTCTGATTCATACCCCAGAGCCTTGGCATTGACCTTACCCTTTTCCCAGCCAAAATCCTTGTCTGGTTCACGAGCCAGCTCGGTGTAAAGTGATTTTATTTGTTCCAGTGGTGTCGGTTGCTCGCAATCACTCATGCCAGGAATATCCTCTGCTGTTAAATTCCATGTCGTGGTTTATGTACGCTTCTTGCGAGCTGGTTTTTTCTTGCTCGCAGATGACGTGGTCTTTTTCTTTGCAGCCTTCTTTTTAGCTTTCGCTTTCCTATTCGCAGGAGTGCTTTTGGCCTGAAGAATAAGTTCTTCTTTAATCGCCATCCGGGCCAGCAGGTAGGCTGTGCTTTCAGTCGATAACCCCAGCAGTTTGGCAACTTCGTTCAATTCACCAGAAGCGGATTTATTAATCGCTCTTAATACGTCCTGTTTTATGGTATCCAGCCAATCGTTAAACAGTGAATGTAGCTCCTGTGTTGAAAAGGCGGTCATCTGTGATGTTTGCTTGACGGTGGCAATCATATCCTTGCACATTTGCATTGGGTTGCCATCGTCACCACCCATCATTCTTTTCATCATATTCATACCAATTTCTGGGTTCATGTTTTTAGGATCCATGATGTTCTCCTTGCGTTATAACTGCTTCTCGAGGTTTTCCTTCATGCCCTGCAGCATCGTTGCAGCGAGATCCTTGCGGTCTTCCGGTTCCAGTTCCGAAAACATCATGGACATGCAGCGCGGCATCATGTTTTGCATAAACTCCATGCGGTCTTCTGCGCTCATTTCCTTGAAGACACTGTCCATCATTGAATTCATCATCTTCGGCATGTCTTCGGGTTTCATCATCCCTGACATCATTTTTTCCATTAATTTTTGAATAGTCTCGTTCATGACATTCTCCTTTGTCTGCGTTATTTTTTGATAAATACAACAC
>JALUTJ010000089.1 GCA_027057985.1 Chromatiales bacterium | reverse complement strand
TGTGCACGCTTCCAGTTTTTTAAGGATTCATGACCGTGGTAAAAAGAAACACACTGGTGCGAGGTATAGCCGGTGGCATTGACGCTGAGCGCATGTAAGGTACCGCGATCAATGGCGCGTTGAAACACGCTGCTATCGATATACTGCTCCAGTAAACGGCGCAGGGGGCTGCGATCCAGCAGGTAAAGTGGGTTATGCTTGCCCATTCCACCGAGCATCATGGCAATGAGCCAGTGAGCACCGGTTTTGGCAATGCCGGTTGCATCGGTTCTGAAAATCTGGTCGGAGGTAAAATTTGACCATACTGTATGGATACGTCTTACCGAATTGCGAAAGTGTCCGGTGCGGGCAGCCAGCGAGGCAGCATTGATAGCGCCGGCCGAGGTGCCACAGATAATACTGAAAGGGCAGGGGGTATGGGGTGGCAGCATCTCGGCAATGGCCTTGAGTACGCCGACCTGGTAAGCGGCTCGTGCACCACCCCCGGTCATAACGATGGCCAGCTTTGGCTTATCCTTTTTTCTTTTTCTGTTCAGCACTATGCCCCCTGACTAAAGCCTGCCTTTGTGCAGAAGATATCCTTGTCGATTTTATATAATTTAGTATAGTGTAGTGTCTATAATAGTTTAAGTCATCTAAATAGCTGTTCCAAATAGCTGGAGAATTTGTACTAACATAGTGATTTAGTGGGGAGGAGACTGTTGCCAATCAAGACCGTGGGCCGCAGGGATAGCGGCCCCGAGCCTACAGGGATGTATTTACGGCGTGTCTTGATTGGTAATAGTCGTATTCCTGCTTGTGATTAACTTAGCTATTTAGAATATTTTATCTACCATAATTTGGAACAGCATTTTAAAAAAGTAAGAGGAAAAGCTGTCTTGAGTGAAACAAAAGTACCAAAGCCGGTTTATCCGGGTAATTCCATTATGGTGCGGCCAGATGGGCCATTGATCTGTAAAGGTGATAGTGAAATCACCCTGCAGGATGCCGAAGGTAATATTATTCTCAAAGACAGGGAATTTGCCCTTTGTCGCTGTGGACATTCTGCCAACAAGCCCTTCTGTGATGGCAGCCATAAAAAACAGGCCGTAGTCGCAACGCAGCATTTTAGCGATGCACGAGAAGAAGATATCCGTGGCCAGCAAGGTGAGCTGGTGATCACGGTAAAAGAAAACGCGATGTACAGCTTCAAAGGACCGGTTACTATTTTTAGTCGTGATGGTAAAAGTGTTACTACTCGTAGCCGGGGTGCACTTTGTCGCTGTGGCCATTCTGAAAACAAACCCTTCTGTGATGCAAAGCATAAGAAGTATGGTTTTAGCGGATAAAATTAATGACACCACTGCAGCGTTACCAGTTTGATTTGCAACAAAGAAAAATCCGTTCTGATGACATGCAGTGGCAGGCGGTGCAGCATATACAGCGGGTCTTTTCCGAGTTAAATATCGAGGCAGAGAAAAAAAAGGGATTCTTCTCCCGTCTGCTGAATAATAAAAAGCTGGTCAAAGGCCTTTATCTCTGGGGTGGTACCGGGCGTGGTAAAACTTACCTGATGGACTCTTTCTATGAATGCCTGCCAGGTAAAAGGAAACACCGGGTTCATTTTCATCGCTTTATGCTGGATATACATCAGCAGCTTGAGGACCTGCCTCGTTCACCCGATCCCCTGAGCATTATTGCAAAACAGCTTGCCGATAGAATACAGGTTCTATGCCTGGATGAATTCCACGTACATGATATTGCCGATGCGATGCTGCTGGCAGGCCTTCTCAAAGCCATGTTTGATGAAGGCATTACCCTGGTTGCGACCTCGAATATTGCCATTGAAAACCTTTACAAAAACGGCCTGCAGCGTGAACGCTTTATGTATGCTATCGAGTTGTTAAAAGAAAATACCGAGGAGTTTGACCTCGGCGAAGGTAATGACTACCGCTTTAATATCCTGCACAAGGGAGAACACTTCTTTGTTTTGCCGGACAGTAATAATAAACAGGCAGGTGAAGATTTTCTTTCCTACAAGTTTCTGGAACTGGCACCGTGCAAGGCCAAAACCGACCGCAGTATTGAAATAAATAACCGGGAAATAAAATACCTGCGCTGTGCAGATGATGTGGTCTGGTTTGATTTTTATGAGCTGTGTCAGACTGCTCGTTCTGCGCATGACTATATTGAAATTGCAGAACGGTTTCAGACCGTGTTACTGAGCAATATACCGGTGATGACAGAAAAAGATGATTCGGCGGCAAAACGTTTTATCCATCTTATCGATGCGATATATGATCATAACGTCAAGTTTCTAGCCAGTGCAGAAGCCGAAGCAAAAGACCTGTACCAGGGGAAAAGACTGCAGTTTGCTTTTGAACGGACTATCAGTCGCCTTGCCGAGATGGGCGCGGACAAGTACCTGAAGCTGGCTCATAATCCTTCCGGCACCGTGCGCACCCATAATAGCCAGTCATAGTATGAAGCAGTATGCGTTTCAGACCATTGCCACGGTGCATTCCTGCTTTACCGATAAGTTTGGCATTCCACGCCAGCCGGGTCTGGTTGCAAGTGAAGCACAAATCGAGATTGCACCTGAGTTTGCAGATGAAACCGCATTTCGGCAACTGCAGACATTTTCCCATCTCTGGGTGATTTTTGTTTTTCACGGACTTAAAGATTACCAGTGGAAACCTTCGGTCAGGCCGCCAAGACTCGGTGGTAATCAGCGTATTGGTGTCTTCGCCAGTCGTTCCATGTTTCGGCCAAACCCGGTTGGTCTTTCTGTGGTAAAACTCGAACGTATCGAAAAAAAACAATCTTCTATTATTCTGCATGTCAGCGGGGCAGATCTGCTCGATGGTACTCCAGTACTGGATATCAAACCTTATGTCCCCTATGCTGATGCCATCGTCGATGCCGAGGCGGGCTATGCCGGTATCAAACCAGGGAAAAAGTTCAAGGTACAGTTTTCGCAAGCTGCAAAAAAACAGTTGTTCGATTGTCTCCAGGCTTATCCCCACTTTGAAACAATATTGACACAGGTACTGGAGCTTGATCCACGACCGGCCTATCAGGAGCGAAAAACATCAAGGCATGAATATGTGATGCAGCTTTATGATTATGATATTCACTGGCAGGTCGAAGCCGAGCAGGTACTTGTCACACAAATTGAGAAACAGGTAGAAAAGACACGTGAGTAAAGATATTTTTTCTTCAAAACAGGCTTTACAGCAAGTTTTTAACCAGGGGCTCCTACGACTGGCAAAGGATGATGGGCTGGGAACATTTATCCTGGCCCTTGCCAATGCCAGCTTTGATCCGGCTATCTATCAACAGGCTCGTGATACCCTGCTTGAAAACTTTAACAGGCTGTCCTCTCTTTATTGCGAAGCCTTTCGTAGCGGGAAACAGGTCAGGGAAGTCGAAGAAGATCTGCTGGTATTTCTGAAAATATTTTGTGTTGGCTTTGAAAACCTGCAAACCACGCTATTCCGTAACGAAGATGACTGGGAAATCCAGTTTAACCATGTTCGTGGTTTTCGCCCGGCACGCATCAGTAAGGAAAAAATTGAAACCATCTATAGTGACTATTCTGCTGCTGCGTTTAATTTCAACAAGCCCTTTCTGGCAAAAGAAATGTTGTGGCAGGGTGATTTTTATGATCAATCGATATCACTTTTTTATAACAAGTATCCTTTTACACATTACCATACCTTGCTGGTGCCTGAGCGTGAGCAGAATCATCCGCAGTATATACAGGAAAAACATCACCATTTGATATGGCAGTTACTCGAAAGTAGCGGTAACAGGGTTGAGGGAATTGGTGCGGGTTATAATTCTCGTGGTGCTTTTTCTTCCGTCAACCACCTGCATTTCCAGTTATTTGCCAGGGAAACATCTCTACCAGCCATGAATCGCAAATGGAAACATAATGGTGGTGACTGGGATTACCCGTCTGCCTGTATGGCTTTTTCTGATCCAGTACAGAGCCTGGAGTACATCGATGAACTGCAACAAAGCAACACGGCTTTTAACCTGTTGTATTTTCCCGGCGGTGTTTACTGTTTTCCGCGAAAAATGCAGGGCAGTTATACGCATGCAGACTGGACCAGTGGTTTTTCCTGGTATGAACTGGCCGGCGGCATCATGACCGCGAGTCATGATACTTTCCAGTCGCTTGGTGCAGATGAAATTATTAACGAGTTCAATAAGTTACAACTTGCAGGATAAAGTTAGCAACTGGCATGGTGTAAAGGCACGATTCTCATTATAATCGGCTCCCGGCCGCAAAGAGATGAAAAATTATTGAACTCATTCCTGCACTGGCCGGTCAATCTGAAGTATGATCCCGCCCTTGCGTGAAAACAGGATTTAACAAGTTTGTACCAATTAGCCGAAAAATACCTGCGTGCCTTTTCTGCCAGTAATGAAAAGTCCGCCTTCAGCCAGAGCCGGGTTGGGCTGGAAAAGGAAACCCTGCGGGTCAGTCACGAAGGTAACCTGGCGCAGACACCGCATCCTGCCAGTCTCGGTTCTGCATTGACCCACCCACATATCACGACCGATTTTTCCGAAGCCATGCTGGAGATTGTCACGCCGCCATCGCATGATATTACTGAAGTGCTGCGTTTCCTGCACGATACACAGACTTTTATCTATCGCCAGCTTGAAAATGAAATACTCTGGGCCACCAGTATGCCCTGTGTAGTAGCCGGTGAAACCAGTATTCCGCTGGCACAGTATGGCTCATCCAATTCTGGCACCATGAAAACCGTTTACCGCCGGGGACTTGGCCATCGCTATGGCCGTGTGATGCAGGTAATATCCGGAGTACACTATAATTATTCTTTTGCAGAAGATTTCTGGCCGTTATTTTTCGAAGTGGCTGGTAAAGAGAGAAATGACAATATGCAGGATGCGATTGCCGAAGCTTATTTTGCTTTACTGCGAAACCTGCAACGCTTTGGCTGGTTGATTCCTTATCTCTTTGGTGCTTCCCCTGCGGTGTGTATGTCTTTTTTACAGGGAAAGAAAACCACATTAAAACCTTTTAATAAGACAACTTATTACGAGCCCTATGCAACATCATTGCGTATGGGGGATATTGGTTATCAGAATAATAAAGAAAGTGAAGTTGGTATTGTTGCCGATTATTCTTCCTTGCATGCCTATACCAAAACCCTGCAGTGTGCGATTGAAACACCTAGTCCGGCATATGAGAAATTTGGTCTAGAAGTAGATGGGGTATTTCAACAACTCAATACCCATATCCTGCAAATTGAGAATGAGTATTACAGTACGGTACGTCCCAAACAGATCACTAACAGGTATGAAATGCCGATTGATGCGCTTCGCAGCCGGGGTGTGCAATACGTGGAACTCCGTTCGCTGGATGTCAATGCTTTTCATCCTCTTGGTATCGATGAAGAACAACTTTATTTTCTCGAAACATTGATGCTGTTCTGCATCTGTCATGAAAGTCCGATGATTGATGAGGTTGGTCGGGTAGAAATTGATCTCAATGAAATGCTCAGTGCCCATCAGGGACGCGATCCTTCTTTAAAACTGTTACGTAACGGTACATCCCTGTCGATAAAGGAATGGGGAGGTGAACTGTTACAGCAGCTCATGGGCTTTGCCGAGTTGCTGGATAACGCCAATAACACCACGGCTTATAGTGATAGCGTCAGAAAACAGCAACAGGCTATTGTTGATCCGGAATGTACGCCTTCGGCTCGGATGCTTGACGATATGCGTGAACGAGGTGAAGGTTTTTATCAGTATGCCATGCGTATGTCACAGCAACATCACCAGGCATTTATGCAAAGCAATTTATCTGACAGGCAGCTGGCGTTTTACCAACAGCTTAGCGAGCAATCACTGCAGCAGCAAAAGCAGATTGAGGAGAGTGATACATTGCCATTTGCAACCTTTTTACAGCGGTATTATGCCCGCCAGCTGTAATTCCATGTAAATTTGAACCTGACAGCTTCCTGATGGTCATACTCGGAGTCAGTTACATAGATATGGATAATAAGATGAAGCGCTTTTTAAAAAATAAAAAAAAAAAAAAAATTATAGCGACTTTTTTCACC
>JALUTJ010000088.1:4351-6113 GCA_027057985.1 Chromatiales bacterium | reverse complement strand
GCAACCTGCCAGAATAGAAAATGACTGCCCGATGATTCGTGATTGATTTTTTTTGCTATAAAGCCATGTACCAACTGTAAAGCGCGATTAGCCTGTATGTTGCCATTAATAGCTTCAATCGGCTGCAGGCGTGAAACTTTCCAGGCAGGTATCAGTGCAGGAATAATACTGACAAGAAAAGTGATCGCAGAGACAAAAAACACATGCTCAGTATTAATAAAAGGCTTAACAACGGCAGAGAGACCAGGCATGGTTTCCATCGCAAGTGAATATTCACTAAAATCAACGCCATTGATGCCAAAGTATGAGGTGACTGCTATCCCTAGCAGGTTACCGATAAAAACACCGATGAGACCCAGCAGGAAAGATTCCAGCAAGACAAGCTGTATCACCTGGTTCTGACTGGTTCCCAGAGCCAGCATGATACCAAACTCACGAGTCCGTTCCATGATTGCCATAAGGATAGTATTGGCAACACCCACGGTAACAACGACGATAACAATAAAAATAATAACATAACTGACAATCTCGTGAAAACGAACCACCTGCACCATATCAGGTAATAGTTTCTTCCAGCCCAGCACCTCGTAATCCCTGCCTAGCAGTTCTTTTAGCTGTGTTGTAACCTGAGGAACGTGGCTGCGATCATTGAGTCTTATCGCCCAGGCAGTAATCTGTCCCCATAAGGAATAGAATTCCTGAGCACTTTTAAGTGGTATAAAAATATGCGTACTATCGATCATGTCGATACCGCTATTATAAATACCGACAATACGAAACTTATCTGCTGCAACAGAACCATCACGAGCCTGAGAAACCAGAACAGCGGCGTCCCCCACACTCAGGCCGGTTTTTTCTGCAAGTAAATCACCTATGACAATGGAATTACTGTCGTTTTTCTGTAGATAACGCCCCAGGCTAATAGATTTTGAAAGGGTTGTTACATCAGGTTCAGATTCCGGATCGACACCGAGAACAATGACGCCACGTGATTCCTGATCACCACTTAGCATTGCCTTACCTTCCACCCTGGGTGTGATAGCAACAATATCCGGATTATTGCCTATACTTTTCTGTAGCTTCCTGTCTTCAGGCATTGACAGGTAAAGTACCTTATCGCCGTGATAGCCCCTACGATGAATCTTGATGTGACTACTGAGATAGGACGTACTGTTATCTACGATCTGTTCATTCATGCCATCGATGAAACTCCAGATAAAAATAAGTGAAGCCAGTCCAAAACTGATGGCAATCAGTGTAATCAGAGATCGTCGCTTATTACGCCACAGGTTTCTATTTGCCAGTAACAGGAGTTTCATCATCATACCCATCCGGCTTCATCTGCAATAATCTGACCATCTTTTAGAGTGATCAGGCGCTTTGCCCTTTCCATTACCATGGTGTCGTGAGTTGAAAAGATAAAAGTAACATTATGGCTACTGTTAAGTTCACGCATAAGTTCGAGTAATGCCGCGCCTGTATGCGAGTCCAGATTTGCCGTCGGCTCATCAGCAAGTACGATAGCAGGTGCTGAAACGATTGCCCGTGCAACTGCAACCCTTTGTTGTTGCCCACCAGAGAGCTGAGCCGGGCGACGGTGCTCATAATTCTGTAGACCAACTTCTTTCAGTATCTGCATAGCCTTCTGCCTACGCAGCTTTTCTTCTACACCCTGCAATAGCATGACATATTCAACATTTTCAAGTGCAGAAAGTACCGGGATAAGATTATATTCCTGAAAGATAAAACCAATCTGTTGTAA
>JALUTJ010000088.1:0-4341 GCA_027057985.1 Chromatiales bacterium | reverse complement strand
GTTGTAAGCGCATCTTTGATCGTTGTTTTTTAGACAAAGTACCTATTTCCCTGTCAGCAACAAATATTTTTCCAGATGTTGGCACATCAAGCGCACCAATCATATTCAACAGGGTAGTTTTTCCCGAGCCGGAGGGACCAACCAGGGCAGCAAAGTCACCTTTATCAATTCTGAGATCGATATTTTGCAGGGCATCAACGGTTATACTTCCCTGCTGATAATGCTTGCTTACGTTCTCAACATGAACAATACTCATCATACTATCCCTTATCTACGCTTACGCAGGTTTCGCAGAGTAAATATTTTATCTGCAATTACTCTGTCGAAACGGACCTTTTTTACCACGATAGTCGTGCTATTTTCAGGTTTGGCCGAAGACTGCATAACCCAATGAGTTGGTATTTTTCTACCATCGAGTTCTCTGACTTTAGAAAATGACAGTGTTTTTACTACGTTGCCACGTTCATCATAATATTCCATTCTCAACGGCATACGATCTGCAACACGGATGAAGTAAACAATTCTGCCCCAGACCACCGCGGCATCAGGTAATGGTGTCAGTTCAATCTGGTAAGCTGACTGGTTATTGATTTTCACTTTACCGAGTACTTTCTTGGTATAGTCATTGATGATACTGCTTTCTTTGACAAGATCATCATTGCTGAAATCAGAGCCCATCCAGGGTTGCAGCATCATCGAAGGAGGTACTTTTATGGTACGTTCAACCTTGGGCAGGTAATTCCACATTTCATTATTTATACGCAGTGAACCGATTCCTTTCTCCTTTGCAGGCGCAATAATACGGATAAAGCTCCTGTCTGGACGCTTCATCCACACCTTCATCTTCAGTGTTCGTTGCCAGTACGGGGTGCGTATGCTCATTTCATATTCACCCTGAACCGTTTTACCCCATAGAAGATGCTCTACACTACTGATAATTTCATCAGCACTTTCAGCAGCCACTGTATGAGTAAATGGCAGTATGAATAACAGGCAAAAGATCTTTATTTTTAAATTCAGCATATTCCCTGCTCCTTATATTTATAGATATCCTGGCTTACTTAACAATAGCCATCTGATGCGCTTCACCAGCAGGTAGTTTGATTGTACTGACCAGGCTGAGGTTTTTTTGATCCACCACCCATATAAGAGGCTTACTGCTGCTGGAAATATATATTTTACCCGTACCGTGGATTGTATTGATATGATAGGGTTCCGGTTTCAGAAAAAGCTGGCTTGTTTTTCCACTTTTGATATCAATGGCAACTAGCTTGTTCTCCTTTTTACTGCTGACAAAAAGACGGTTGCTATCATCACTGATATCCAGACCATGTACCGTCTTACCGACCTTGAAGGCATGAACTACTTTACCCGACTTTATATCAACAGCAGAAATTTTTCCGGCTCGTGGATTTGTCACATAGATAGTTTTCTCGTCCTTTGAAAATACCATATGTTCAGGAAAGGGACCGGCCTCAAGTTTTCCTGTAATCTTCCAGCTTTTCAGGTCGATAACTGCAATGGCGTTATTTCCGGAGTTACTGACATAGGCGAAGTTTCCATCACTGCTGATCAGGGTATAATTAGGTATCATGCCAGTTTTTATGGTTTTGAATACCTGATTGTTTTCCAGATCAACCACGCTAATCCCACCCTGCATACCATGGGTAGCAATAGCATATTTTCCATCAGGGGTGATAGCCATATGATGGCTCCAGCCAGTTACGGGTATGGTCGACATAACGTGTCCATGGGCAGGATGGATAAAGAATAGCTTACTGTTTTTGCTGTCTCTTGCTTCACCCTTTTTTAATGGCGTCTCGCTAAGACTTGCGGCAATAAGATATTCTCCATCCGGAGTGGCAACAATACCGTGTGAATTTTCAACCCCGGTATAAGTCTGTACAATCCTGTCACTGGCGGCATCCACCTTGATAACTACGTTGCCTGATCCAAGTGGAATATAGACCAGAGGATTCGCATACAGGTTGATGGAAAACAACATACTGGCACTGATTAGTGTATATAGCCATTTTGTTTTTTTCATTTCTGCTCTCCTTTCAGATTAAAGTGCACTACTAACCGGAAGATTTACACATTCATATCCTTCCGGTTTTTCTGTTACATCTTTTACTCTACAGGGAGAACAACTATTTATCCCTGCAACTCTTTCTTTCTGCGTTCAAATTCTTCCTCATCAATCTCACCACGAGCATAGCGTTTTTCAAGAATCTCCAGTGCAGACTCACTTTTCGATGAGTCTCCTGAAGATCCTTTTGCAAGATTCTGAATCAGGAAAAATATACCCACAAAAATAAGTATCCAGAAAAGCCACATAAGCCCTCCGCCAAAAAAGAAATGTCCATCTCCCATCATATTACCCTCCTGTTGATCACAGCATCATAATTTAACCTTACGTAAACGTAAGGCATTGGTAATAACGGATACGGAACTGAAACTCATCGCTGCCGCTGCAATAATGGGGGATAACAACACACCAAATACCGGGTAAAGAACACCTGCTGCTACCGGTACACCGGCTGAGTTATAGACAAAGGCAAAAAACAGGTTCTGGCGGATATTCTTCATGGTAGCACGACTCAGTCGCCGTGCACGCACAATACCACGCAGGTCACCCTTGACCAGGGTTACACCCGCGCTTTCCATGGCAACATCTGTTCCAGTGCCCATAGCAATACCCACATGTGCCTGAGCAAGCGCAGGCGCATCATTAATACCATCTCCCGCCATGGCAACAGTTTTACCCATTGCCTGTAGTTCCTTAACGATATTGGCTTTTTGATCCGGCAATACATCAGCTTCGACCCTGTCAATACCAAGCCGTGAAGCAACAGCCTGAGCTGTAGTATGGTTATCACCAGTTAGCATCACGACTTCAACACCTTCTGCATGCAGATCTTTAATTGCATTTTCAGTTGTTGGTTTGATCGGATCAGCAACCCCAACAAGACCTGCTGCCCTGGAATCAACCGCAAGGAACATGACAGTCTGTCCTTCACTACGTAAGGCTTCTGCCCGTTGTGGTAAATCAGCAGTATCGATCTCAAGCGATTGCATAAGTTTGAGATTACCCAGAGCAACTGTCTTGCCGTCAATTTTTCCGGTAACACCTTTTCCGGTTACGGACTGGAAATCATCAACATTGGTTAATGAAATTGATCTTTCCTCGGCACCACTAACAATTGCCTCGGCCAGTGGATGTTCACTTGCTCTTTCCAGGCTGGCAGCAAGGCGCAGGTTTTCTTCATCATTGCTGCCTTCGACTGCCACGGTTGAAACCAGCTTCGGCTTGCCTTCGGTCAGAGTTCCGGTCTTGTCCACCACCAGAGTGTCCACTTTTTCCATAATCTCAAGTGCCTCAGCATTTTTGATCAGCACACCCTCGGTGGCACCCCGACCTGTTCCGACCATGATCGAAATAGGTGTTGCCAGGCCAAGCGCACAGGGACAGGCAATAATCAGAACGGCAACAGCATTAATAATGGCGTGAGCCAGGCGTGGCTCAGGACCTATGGTATACCAGATAATAAAGGCAATGATGGCAATCAATACCACTGCAGGAACGAAATAGGCCGCGACTGTATCTGCCAGCTTCTGAATCGGAGCACGAGAACGCTGCGCTTCAGCAACCATGTTGACAATTTGTGACAGCAGGGTATCTGAGCCTACCTTCTCCGCTCGCATTAACAGGCTACCAGTACCATTCACAGTGGCACCAATCAGTTTTTCCCCTTTGGTTTTAACGACTGCAACTGGCTCACCGGTTACCATGGATTCATCGACATTACTTTCGCCATCGATAACGGTGCCATCAACCGGTATTTTTTCACCAGGACGTACTCGCAGGGTATCACCCACTTTTACATTTTCCAGAGGGATATCCTCTTCACGGCCATCATCATAAACAACCCGAGCCGTATTAGGTGCCAGTCCCAGTAACATCTTTATAGCTGCATTGGTTTTAGAGCGTGCCCGTAGCTCCAGTACCTGTCCCAGAAGAACCAGTGCGGTAATAACCGCTGCTGCTTCAAAATAAACATCAACCGAACCATCTTCCATGCGCATAACCGACGGGAAGATATCGGGCAGCAATAGCGCAACCACACTATAAGACCAGGCGACGGAGACACCCAGACCTATCAATGTGAACATGTTCAGGTTCCATGTCATTACCGACTGCACCGCTCTTACATAGAAAGGCCAGCCTCCCCATAGTACTACCGGTGTTGCCATCACAAATTCAATCCACTGAATTGTATGCATAGTCAGCCCCTGTGGTAACCATTGTGGTGCAAGATCGGCGACCATGGCGAGGATAAA
>JALUTJ010000087.1:5069-6115 GCA_027057985.1 Chromatiales bacterium | reverse complement strand
GTCGCAGCCATGTTGCCGATTATGAACAGGCGCTGCGTGAACACGGTATTCCCTATATTGGTGCCAACCGCGGTACCCTACTGGAAAGCCTTGAAGTCAATGATATGCTGGATCTGTTGCAATGGCTGATTCTGCCCTTTGACAACCTCTCCCTTGCCGGTATTCTTCGCTCGCCGCTGTTTGCCATCAGTAATGATGACCTGGTAGCACTGAGCCAGTGCGGTAAAGGCAGCTGGCAGGAAAAACTGACCCGCTTTGTTGCAGCGCATCCTGAACATAAAATGCTGAACCGTGCTCAGCAACTGTTAAACCAGTGGCAGCTCGATGCCATGCGCCTGCCGGTGCATGATCTGCTGGACAAGATATACAGTGAAGCCGATGTGCTCAATCGCTATAAGGCGGCTTTCCCGCCGCATCTACAGCAACGTGTCACAGCCAACCTGGTGCGTTTTCTTGAACTGGCACTGGAGATGGACAGTGGCCGCTATCCCAGCCTGAGTCGTTTTGCTGCCTGGCTTAACGAGTTACGGCAAATGGAAAACGAGGCACCGGATGAAGCCGTAGCGATGAGTAATGATAATGAACAGCGTGTGCGCATAATGACTATTCATGCCGCAAAGGGCCTGGAAGCCCCGGTTATCTTCCTCGCCGACTGTGGTGGCACACCTTTAAACCGACATGCGCATCATGCGCTGGTTGACTGGCCTACGGGAGAGGATCGCCCGGCCTGCTTTCTACTCAGTGCGGCTAAAACCGATCTGGATCGTTTCAGTCGAGAGCGGATCGGGGAACAACAACGACTCGAAGAACGTGAAGAAGCCAACCTGCTCTATGTGGCCACTACCCGCGCTCAGCAAATCATGTTTATCAGTGCCAGTGAAAGCAAAACCTTTGCCCAGAGCTGGTATAAAAAAATCTGTAAAGCCTACGAGATTGAAAGCGAAGATAATCCGGACGGGCTTGTCCTTGAGGAAGATGGCACCATTGATCGGTTGAGTAGCCAGCAGGACAGAGTAAAAACCCGAACCATCCAGCCGGATACGGCC
>JALUTJ010000087.1:0-5059 GCA_027057985.1 Chromatiales bacterium | reverse complement strand
AGCCAGCAGGTCAGCGGCAGCCACGCAACGCATGAAAGCAATGAAGAAAATACCGTGCGCGGCATTGTGATGCACCAGATGCTGGATTTGCTCTCACGCCAGCCTGCAGCCAGCCTGTCCGAGTTTTATACCCAGCCCGGTCATGAAATCAGTGAGCAGCAGTTACAGCAATGGTGGCAGGAATGTCAGAATACGATACAACACCCCGATCTGGCCACTTTCTTCCAGCCCGGCCAGTACGATCGTGTCTGGAACGAGGTTGCCATCCAGTACCTGCACCAGGGTAAAACCGTTTTCGGTATTATCGATCGGCTCTTGATAAAAGAAGATACTGTCACCATTATCGACTACAAAACCCATCCCTATGTCAATGCACAGAATATCGACAGCATTGCCAGGAGCTACGCCATGCAAATGCAGTTATACCGGGAAGGGGCAAAGTTATTATGGCCGGATCACCAGGTTGAGAGCCGGCTACTATTTACATCGATTACAACCGCTTACACAATTTAAGGAACAGAGCCAATGAGTTTTATGACGGATGTCCGTGCCGATAACTTTCAACAGGCAGTGATTGATGCCTCTTACCAGCAACCCGTGGTAGTTGATTTCTGGGCCAGCTGGTGCCAGCCCTGTAAAATCCTGCTACCGATCATGGAAAAACTGGCTGAAGAATATGCCGGTCAGTTTCATCTTGCCAAGGTAGAAATCGATCAACAACAGGAACTTGCGGCGCAGTTTGCCGTACGCAGCGTGCCAACGGTAAAGATGGTGGTCAATGGTGAGGTGGTCGATGAGTTTGCCGGTGCCTTGCCGGAAGATCAGGTACGCCAGTTCATCAACAGGCACCTGGGACAGGCAAAAGAATCACCATTACAGAAAGCCCTGCAAACCTATCAGCAAGGCGATACTGAGTCAGCCCTGCAGCAAATGCAGGAAGTGCTGCTGGCTGAACCCGATAACCCCACGGTACGCATCGAATTTGCCAATATGCTGATGCGGGAAAAACGCTTTGATGATGCCCGCGACCTGCTCAACAGTCTTTCTGCCAGTGATAAACAGAATCCGAGTGCAGTGGCCCTGCTTACCCAGCTCGAAGCGATTGATGCGGTAAAAGATGCCCCGGATATCGATGCCCTGCTTGCACGTGTCGAGCAGGATCCCGGTGACTATGAAGCACGGGAACAGTTAAGCGCGCATTACAAGCTACGCGGCGACTATGCCGCCGCCATGGATCAGTTACTGGAAATCGTTAAACGTGACAGAAGTTACGGAGATGATGCTGGGCGTAAAGCCCTGTTAAAGATTTTTGATATTCTTGGCAATGATCATGAGCTGGTATCCGAGTACCGGCGCAAGCTGGCAAGAGTGTTAAATTAAATTGATTGTCGGCTCCACTTACGCTTGAGCCGACCTGCTCACTGGATATTATATATGTCTGTTTGTAGGCCGATTCAAGGAACGAAGTGACGGAACCGACGATATTATTTTACCCCGTCCAGGCCTTCGGCCAGGCGTGCAGGTGGAATATATCCGGGCACAATGGAGCCATCTTCGAGTACCAGTGCCGGTGTGCCACGGATACCGATCTTGTTTCCCAGTGCAAACTCGGCTGCAACCGGGTTATCACATTTTTTACTCTTAACCGGAAGATCATTTTTTGCTTTGGTCAGCGCGGCTTTACGATCCTTACTACACCAGACCGCCTCCGCTTTCTTAAATGAGGAGGAACCAACACCGGCACGAGGATAGGCAATATAACGAATCCGGATTCCACGTTTATTGTACTCGGCAATTTCACTATGTAACTTGCGACAGTAGGCACAGTCAATATCGGTAAACACGGTTACGGTATGCTTCAGATCAGGCTTGCCAAAGATAATCATGGCATCTTCACCTAGTGCATTGACAGAATCCAGTACCGCCTTGCTGCGCTTTATTTTTGAAATATTCTGATTGTGACGAATATCGATGAGATCCCCGTTGAACAGGTACTTACCATCGGCACTGACATAATAAAGACGTGGTGGAATAATAACTTCATACAAACCAGCAATGGGAGAAGGACTGATATTCTTCTCATCCACATTCTTAAAAATAGACTTGATGGTTTCCTTTGCTGCTTTAATATCCTTGCTATCAGCATGCGCAGGCACGACGAGCAGACCTGCTGCGATAATCAGGCAGGCTTTAATCATGTTTTTCATAAAATACAGTGACCCTGTGGTAATTTTCTGCGAACAGAAATGAAATCGTGAATGACAATTATACCAGTTTTAACCCGGCAGATTGTGATCTATGTGACCTTTTATACCGGGAATTGTTCCCTCTGTCGCAGATAATTTTATCCACGTGGGTGGAATTGCCGGTGCAGCTCCTGTAAGCGGGCCTGGGCAATATGGGTATAGATCTGCGTGGTGGAAAGACTGCTGTGTCCCAGTAACATCTGTACCACGCGCAGATCGGCACCGTGGTTGAGCAGGTGGGTGGCAAAAGCATGGCGTAAGGTATGCGGTGAGAGATGACTCTCTATCCCGGCCTGCACAGCATAATGTTTCAGGCGGTACCAGAAGGCCTGCCGCGTCATTGCCGCACCCCGGTTAGTAATAAAAACAGCATCACTCTGTTTGTTGCCAAGCAAGGCAGGACGTGCATCGAGCAAATATTTTTCCAGCCACTGCAGCGCCTCTTCGCCCAGTGGCACCAGCCGTTCCTTGTTACCCTTACCGGTAATGCGTACCAGCCCTTCCCGGCTATTAAGCTGTGGCAGACTCAATCCCACCAGCTCGGAAACGCGCAGCCCGGTTGCATACAACACTTCCAGCAAGACCCTGTCGCGCATACCCAGCTCGGTGGATGTATCCGGTGCCTGCAACAACTTGTCAACATCTTCTTCACTGAGTGAATCCGGTAATGGCCGCCCCAGTCGAGGAGATTCGATCAGCGCGACCGGATCGGTTTCTATCTTTTTCTGTCTTAAAAGATACGCATAAAAACGCCGCAGGCTGGAGAGTAGCCGGGCCTGACTGCGCGGACTGATTTCACGCTGCTGCAGTTCCCCGAGATAGCGCTGGATGTCTTCACGTTGACAGGAAAGCAAGTATTGTTCTGACTCATGCCCCTGCCGCTTTGACAGCCACTGGTGAAAGTTTCGCAGATCAGTACGATAAGCGCTGAGCGTATTATCACTCAGACCCTGCTCCATCCAGGTGTCATCCAGGAACTGTTCAACAATGGCCGGTGTTTCCGCTTTTTCCCTGGCGGCAGTCATAGCACTACGCCTTCATGAGTGAGCAACCAGTGCTTGATTTGCAGATTCCTGCCAGCTGTCTCACCCGCATATCCTCCCGGCCCACTGGCTGCCACCACACGGTGACAGGGAATCAGAATTGGCAATGGGTTGCGGCGACAGGCATTGCCCACTGCACGGGCACTGCTGCCCAGTTCTCGGGCCAGCTGGCCATAACTGCGGGTTTCACCCGCGGGAATCTGGCACAGTGCACGGAGTACCCGTTGCTGAAAAGCCGTACCGGGAAAATGCGCGGGCTGGTAATGAATGGGGCGACCCTTTTCAAAATAAAGCCTGAGCTGCTGCAAAATTGCAGCCGTTTTCGGCTCTACTGCCTCTGATGGTCTATGCGGAGATGAAATCGTGGCACCATCCTCGATATGCAATGACACAGGGCGGCCATGATGAAATGACAGCTGTATTGACAGGGATAAATCCCCCATCTGCACCGGGATATGAAAACGGGATTCGGCTTGCATCTGACTAATATAAAAGATTATGGTGAAACTTCACAGCGTCAATACGGTGTTTAAATTAAAGAATTTACCCCCCGTGCCGAAAATAAAAACATTATCCCGGCATAACGTAACGCGCAGGAGCAAACAATATGAAGTTCTTATCCCTTATTTTTCTTCTGGTCTTATCCAGCAATACTGCTATAGCCAGTGGTGGCGGTGGTAGTGATGCTTCTTCGCCTTTTATCCCGATCAATCCGCCGATCATCGTCAACCTGATGGATGGCAAGTATGTGCGCCACATGCAGGTGAACATTGAGATCAAGCTGG
This sequence comes from Chromatiales bacterium, assembly GCA_027057985.1. Lineage (GTDB taxonomy): Bacteria > Pseudomonadota > Gammaproteobacteria > UBA6429 > Thiohalophilaceae > JAGLTQ01. The sequence continues at coordinate 985 of JALUTJ010000087.1, read as the reverse complement.
CTGATCCCAAAAATGCACCCAAGATAGATTTACATAAGGGGCCGATTCGGCACACACTTATTCTGCTGCTCAGCAGCCAGGAAGCCGGCGCCATTAGCAGCGCCCAGGGAAAAGAGCAGTTACGCAAAGACGCACTTGCCGCCGTTCAGAAGGTGATGGAAGAACTCGAAGGAGATCCCATCATTGAATCGCTTTACTTTACCAATTTTGTTATTCAGTAACATTGTATATAAAAACAGCCCATAAAGGGCTGTTTTTTTATTCTTCGGTATTATTTTCCGTTTCACCCGTTGCGGTGCTATCGTCGCTGTCCTTCTGGGTATCCGCAGTCGCTTCATTTTCCTGTGGCGATTTGAGCAACCACAGTTTCTGTAACTCATGTTTCAGCACCGCACGGCGTGCCGGATCTTTTGTCACCCGTAACAGGTGTTGATAAATCGCATGCGCATCTTCGGTCATATTGGCATGCGTCAGCATTTCTGCCACCTGGTAACGCGCGGTCTGCCCCCAGGGATCGAGTCCGTTATTACCATTATGCAAAGCAGAACGAAGATAAAGCCGCGCGGCTTCGGCATACTGTTGCAGTGCCTTTTTCGAATCGGCCATCCAGTAATAAATTTCCCGCTGCATGGTAGCATCTTTGACTCGCGGTAAAACCGCTGCAAACAGGTTATAGGCAAGCGCATGTTGCCGCGTGGTTTGCAGGTCAAACACGACCTGCAGGAAATACTCAATCTGTTTCTTTTCCAGCTTCGGGTACTGTTGCAGTATCTGCTCCAGGGCCTGGTAACCTTTTTCAGCCTCACCACCAAGCACAAAGATACGAGCACGGCGTAACTGCCACTGGAAAGGATCGACTTTTGCCGGTGCTTTTTTGACTGTCGTCATCAGGCGTGAAGCAAGCTCGATATTGGAACGACTCAGGGCAATCTTTACCAGGTCATAGCGTACCGGTGCCGGTATCGTGAGCAAGTTTTTAAAATGA
>JALUTJ010000086.1 GCA_027057985.1 Chromatiales bacterium | reverse complement strand
CCTTATTACTCTCGATTTTTTACAAGAATTTTATATGTATCCTCGATTTTTTTTTGTTTATGAAATACTTGAAATCTGCGTTAGCTTTTTTTGTTGTATTTCTACTATCGATTGCTCCATCTACTGTTGCATATGAGGACCATAATTTAATGATTAAAATGGATTTTTCAGGGATTGATTCAGGAGACGACAAAGCCATTATTCTGATCTTGTGGGATACTGTTGATGACAGAGTCGTAATGATTGATGGTTACGCAAAACAAAACCCATCTGGTGATGATTACTATTTATCGCAAGGAGATACAGACAAAGATAAAAATGTGAGACCATGGATGGAAACTTATTATTATTTTGGAGATTCTATCGATCGTTACATGTTTTTCTTAATTTTCATTAATAGTGATAGTGACGGAAATGGAAATACAGATGATTTTTCTCTAAATAAGATTCAAATAACAGGAGATGGATGGACAAGCGCAAGCATCAGCGAAAGCGTCAAATTAGGAGATCGGGATGACACAGCTGATCATATTGCAATTAGTTACCGCATATTGTTGACTCGGAGCCGTACATTTGTCTTAGATCCAATCTCAGGAACTGAAGACGATGGCTTCCTCAAGGCTGTCGGTAGTGCCAAGATTGATAGTAGTAGGTTTGATAGTTATTATAGGGCAATTTGGAGATATTATAAAAGAGGTGCAAATCTTGAGGGCTTAATATTTGATCTTTCTGTTCTAAACTTCCATGGATGGGAAACTACTAGTAGTTCTAGTAGTGACTCAAGTGGTGGTTCTGGCGGTGGTTCTGGCGGAGGTGGAAGCTGGAATATCGGCGACTAACATGGGAACTCAAAGTAGCATTTATTCTTTTGAAGGTTGTTATTTTAAGAATGATGTCGCTTATATTTTGTCTATATTCGTAGCGGAATCAATAGATTTTAACGATCTAAGAGATGATGAATATGCATGTCCTGAGAAATAAGTCCACCAAGAAAATTATCACCTTAGTCATCGGTTTAACAATATTGTTATCTTATTTTCCCATTTTACCTAATGCTTCTTATCTAACTTATTATCAATCCAAGCAACCGATTGTTCTTACAAAAGCAAATCCAAACACATCTTCCCCCTCCATCGAATCGTTTCTACTTGACCCTTGGCAAGCAGCCAAAATTGGGAAAATCAATGTGAATCCCGGGGTGCTTGATCGAATAACCAAGGTTTACCTGCAAAGCAATGTCTATTTTTTCCAATTTCCTGATAATACCGTTGTTGGCATTGGAAGTGATAGATCAACTACGTGGATTTTCAAAAACACTTCTAAGGGGTGGGAAACGAAGCAAATCCTTGATGGCCTTGATAGGCCTAGTCAAGCTTTTTATTCGCATCAACCTAGCCCTTCTTATCCTCCTTTAATTTATAGTGAAAAGCTTGATACTTTATACGTTATTTTGTCTGTTGGTCAAAGCCATTATGATTCTTTTGATCTTGAGTATGATGACCTTAGATTATTGGTAATCAATAAGAAATTAGACTATCGTTTACTTCCGATTGTTGCACCAAGCATAGCAAATGAAAACTATCCTTTTTTCCTTCTCCAAGATTATTACTTCAATCCATTTCAACAAGCAATCTATTTCTTATTTACCGTTCATTCACCTGAGTCGTTTTTCCCATACAAACGCTCGCGAATTGGGGAGTTAAATGTTACCTTGGCGATCACTAAGCTATCTTTAGCAAATCCAACAGACTCCCAGGAAACCATATGGACATATGATCTACAACAATGGCCTTTTACAATGAATGCATCAGAAC
>JALUTJ010000085.1 GCA_027057985.1 Chromatiales bacterium | reverse complement strand
AAACAGACTACCGCGGACAGGTCATCAACATGGTAGCCCCGTGCAGTGGACTTGCCATCTTTTTGTTGCAGCAGGTTTTGCAGTTCCGAGTAACGTTTTATTAACGCCAGCGAGAGGAAAATAAACAGCGAGAAAGCCACCAGCCAGTAGGACAGTTCTACCCCGGTGGCAATGGCACCAGCAATAATGCGCATGGTGTAAAGCCCGGTTAATGTGAGCACATCGAGAAGAGCCAGTGGTTTTAAAAACAGGCTATAGGCGGTAGTCAGCACCAGGTAAAGCAGCAGCACGGTAATGAAAGTGGTATTGATAAAAAAGGCGAGCACAAAGGCAGCGAGCAGTAATACCGGAATCAGTGCGATGCCCTGTGGTATTGAGAGTGTACCGGCAGCCAGCGGGCGATGCCGTTTGCTGGCATGGGCTCGATCGGCTTCTAGATCCATCAGATCATTAAACAGGTAAATGGCCGAGGCTGAGAAACTAAAAGCAAAAAAGGCCATCAGCGCGATAAGTAGTAGCTCCGGATCGTGCCAGGCATGGGCAAGTAACAGGGGGGCAAAGATCAGGATATTTTTGGCCCACTGATGTACACGAATTGCCCTGAGCCAGGTTCTTATCGTCGCCGTATTTTCGGCAGGCAGTATTTTTTCGATATTAAATAATTGTTCTGCTTTTTCACTCAGTGATGGGCTGGTATTGACCAGCACGGCAGCCGCAGCATGTTGCCAGACATGCAGATCGACCGGGGCATTGGCGGCATAGACAAAGCCCTTCTCTCCAAATTTTTCACTCAGTCGTCGCCCCTTGTTATGCCCGGAGAGATTGTGCTGTGCGTCACTGGCCAGTACCTCGTCGAAAATATTGAGATGAGCAGCAATGGCATCGGCGATGCCGTGGTTGGCTGCGGTTACCAGAACGATATGGCGGTTCTGCAGGCGTTGCTGGGTCAGGTATTTGAGCAGAGCAGCATTATACGGCAGGCTGGCGGCATCCAGTGGCTGGTACTCGGACAGGCGTTGTTTAAACCCGGCCTTGCCGCGTAATAGCCAGAAGGGAATGATAAACGCCATCCAGGGTTTCGATGCCAGTAGTCGCAGCAGTGTCTCCCACAGCGAGTCGGTGAGGATAAGGGTACCGTCGAGATCCACGCACAGGGGCAGGGAACTGTTACCAACTGTTTCAGCGTCGTTATTTGTCATGATTATAGTTATTTCTACTTGTTAATAATTCATTTTAACCTGTTGATTTTAAAAGGCAAATAAATTCTTTAAAGCTGCGTGTAAAGGAGTCCGATAATTTTTATAGCTTCCGCGGTTTTTAACGCCCGAAGTAAGCATTTTTTACTGTTATTTACCCTGAAATGGAGTTCTTCCCTGGCAGGAGGACGATCGATGAAACACACAGCTTACTGCCAGGCGCGTTGTCTTCGCCTGGCATCGAATTCCCCAAATGGCCTGCTGAGCCTGTCTTTTTTATTGCTGATGGCCACGTTGCTGGTATCCGGGTCGGTTCAGGCGGTCTTTCTGAGTGAGCCTCAGCCGCAAGTACGCCTGGTCGGGCATGCCATGCAGCGCCAGGCACTGGATTTTGAGCGCGCCAGTATCGCTTTTGATAACAAGGACTATGTTTACTCGGCACAACTTTTACAGCAACTGGCTTCAGAAGGGCATGTGCAGGCGCAGTACCTGCTGGCAACACAATATGATGTCGGCCTCGGTGTGGCTAAAAATGAGAAAAAGTCCTTTTACTGGTATAAGCAGGCGGCGAGAGCCGGTATTGTCGTGGCGCAGCATAACCTCGCCGTGGCCTATGCACGTGG
>JALUTJ010000084.1 GCA_027057985.1 Chromatiales bacterium | reverse complement strand
TTCAAGGAACAAAGTGACGGAACCGACTTTCTGGTTTGTCGGCTCCGCTTCGCTTGAGCCAACCTACAGCTCGTGTTTTGCGGTGAAAAAAGATGCTGTTTACCCCCGGGAGTTTGAACCATGACTAGGTTTACTGCCACAGAAGCGCTAAAATACGGCCTTTATTATTTCCACTGCAGGAAAAGGTTATCCCGATGCGCAAAACCCTGTATTTACTGATTACATTATTTACTTTAAGTCTTTCCGCGAATGCGCTACCTTCGCTGGTACCATCGCCGCCACGTATTGATGCCAAAGCCTACCTGCTGATGGATCATCACAGCGGTACCGTACTGGCAGAAAAGAATGCTGACAAGCGTATCGAACCGGCCAGTCTGACCAAACTGATGACCGCCTATATCGTGGCCTATGAAATCGAGCGCGGCAGCATCAGCATGGATGATGAGGTGCTCATCAGTGTTAAGGCCTGGCGGATGAAAGGCTCCAAAATGTTTATTCGTGAAGGGACGCATGTCAGTGTCGATAAACTACTCAAGGGGCTGATTATCCAGTCGGGTAATGATGCTGCGGTAGCACTGGCGGAGCATGTTGCTGGCAGCGAAGAAGCCTTCGTAGAACTGATGAACCAGCACGCGCAACGCCTGGGGATGACCTCAACCCACTTTAATAACAGCACCGGCTGGCCAGACAAGAATCACTACACGACGGTACGTGATCTGGCCAAACTGACCCGCGCGGTTATCAATGATTTTCCCGAACACTACGCGGTTTATAAGATCAAGGAATATACCTACAACAATATTCGCCAGTCCAATCGTAATGGCCTGCTATGGCGTGATGATCGTGTTGATGGTCTCAAGACCGGGCATACCGAGGCTGCTGGTTACTGCCTGATCGCGTCGGCAAAGCAGAATGACATGCGCCTGATTTCCATCGTCATGGGTACCAGTAGCGATGCAGCACGTATCGCTACCAGCCGTAAGCTGATTAATTATGGTTTCCGCTTTTTCGATACCCGCCTGTTACACAAGGCTAACGAGCCTGTAACCAATATCCGCATCTGGAAAGGTGAGGAAGAAGAACTGCCTCTGGGGATTGAAAAAGATCTCTATATCACGATTCCAAAGGGCCAGTACAAAAAACTGAAAACACTGATCAAACTTGATGCCCTGATCGAAGCACCAGCAAAAAAAGGCCAGGCCTATGGTGACCTTGAAATCATGCTCGGTGATAAACTGCTGCTTGACCGTAAGCTGGTTGCGCTGAAAGACATTAAGCAGGGTGGTATCTGGCGCAAGATGGTTGACAGCATCAAGCTCTGGTTCCAGTAACCCGAAAAGGCAAACACTTATGAAAATGTCATCACAACTGATTTATCTCGATGGAGAATACCTGCCACTGGATCAGGCAAAAATCTCGGTGCTGGATCGGGGCTTTATTTTTGGTGATGGTGTTTATGAAGTCATTCCTGCCTATGGTGGCAGCTTATTGCGGCCAGAACATCATATGCAGCGCCTGCAGAACAGTCTTGATGCAGTACGGATTCGTAATCCGTACAGTGCACAACAATGGCAGACAATTTTTGATCGCCTGCTCTCAGAAAATGAGCACCAGGATCAGTATATCTACCTGCATATTACCCGTGGTGTAGCACCACGTGATCACCGCTTCCCGGATGAAATCACCCCCACCGTTTTCGTTATGAGCTCCCTGCTCCACCCGGTTGATGAAAGCCTGTTAAAAACCGGTGTCAGTGCCGTTTCACTACAGGATATTCGCTGGCAGTACTGTAATATCAAGGCCATTGCCCTGCTGCCCAATAT
>JALUTJ010000083.1 GCA_027057985.1 Chromatiales bacterium | reverse complement strand
ATCCAGATTTTATACTTGGTAAGGGTAATCAGAAAGGGAAAGGCACTGGTCATGGCAACCACGGTTGCCCCCATACCCAGAGTGACAAAGATAATGGGCAGGGCGCAACACAACAGGGTGCCAGTGGTAGTGAACAGCGTAAACAGAGTAACGCTTTTTTCTTTTAAATCAGAATGATTATCACTTGCTATGTCATTCATTTTATTCTCCGTAACAGTGATGGCTATTTCCTTACCTGAATTATTTTACTGTTTTTTTCATACTGCGATAGGTGAAGCCAGACTCATTGAATAATTTTTTCAGTTTGTCGGCCTGGAGTTCAACGCCTTCAGCAGCATTAACGCTGACAACGCCTTTATCGAGGTCAACCTTGATATCGCTGATACCTTCCATCTTTTTGAACTTCTTTTCGATGCCATAGGCACAGAAAGGGCAGGCCAGGCCATCGACACGAATATCATAATGTGTTCCGGCAGCAAAGCTTGTCTGGCTCACTGAAAATAGAGAGAGTGTGGCAAAAATACTGCTTAAAATTAATTTTTTCATTTACTTGCTCCTTTGAAGTATTACTTTCTTGATAATGGTTCTGTTGTTTATAAGTGCCATTCAAAACTGAGTTTGGCACGATAACCGGATTTGTCCTGGTTGCCATTGAGCTGACTAGAGACAGGTAACTGGACACCACCTCGGACAGCAAAGTTTTTTACGGTCCACATAAAACCGGGGGAAATAAACCATTCACTGCCACCAGTATTGGCAACTGTGGCACCATTTTGTTTTGCGCTTTCGCCAAGTTCGCCATTGAGTTCCAGCATATATACCATGTCGGGCTCGGTATAACTGGTCAGGTTTGGGCGGTGGCCTATAACAAAATCTACCCGGGTCATACTGCCACGTTTTAGTCCGGCAGTATTGATGCCATTTTGCCGATGGCGAATACTTGCCCAGCGATACCAGCTTCGACTTTCGTAGCCGTAGGCAAGGCCGATGATGTTATCGACTGTTCCTGTCCCCAGGGATGGGGAGAGGCTGGTATTACCGGTTTGCCCGATCACTTTCAGTGATACTGAGGCACTTTCCTGTAATCCTTTGGAATCCCTGCGCCAGAAACGATACTTGGTAAAGATAGCAGCATCACCCGGACCGGTGGAAAGGTTTCCATTATCGGCAATAATGGCATAGGGTATATCGCCACCTATGGCCCAGTCGCCGGTGAGGCCGTAGGTCAACTCAACGCCAAGTTCATTCTCCAGCTGTTTGCCTTTGGTCGAAGAATGAAACTCGGTTGCCACCTCAACGCCATCCTTGAAAAGCACATGAGGCCCCTGGCCAAAAATCGGGTCATGGGCATAACCGCTCGAACTCATGATTCCCAGTACCACCATGCTGGTGAGCTTTATTTTGTTTAATCGCATCATTTCCTCCAGTAAGGGCTTTCATTCTTTGTGACAATCTGGAGGCGACTCCAGGTTCCGTTAAAGAATGAAATTTTTAACTGAGAGGAAGCATACTTTCTGGAGTTAACTCCAGCGCAAGTGATTTTGGCAAATATTTTTAAAAAACATTTATATAGCAATTTTAGCGAGAACTCTCTTGACTCTGTACCTCAGTACGGAGTCTATGCTTGTGTCATATCCACCATGATTTTTTAAATTGACAAAAGAGCAGGAGAGAAAAATGCGCTGGTTAGCAAGTTTGTTTGATAAGACAGGTTCACTTGGGGTATTCACGGCTACCCTGGGCTGTGCCTCGTGTTTCCCTGCACTGGGCTCTTTCGGGGCTGCTATCGGTCTGGGTTTTCTGCATCAGTACGAGGGGTTGTTT
>JALUTJ010000082.1 GCA_027057985.1 Chromatiales bacterium | reverse complement strand
CCCACTGCCACTGTCCGTTACCTCGATATCGAGACAGGGGCTGTCATTCTCTCTTACCAGTTTGAATTTAAAAGTTACCTCTGCATCCTGTAGCTGTTGCAGGGCCTGGTTACGTTTTTCATAGTAGTCATTAAAGTGGCTTTCACTATTTTTGGTTCTACTTTCAAAGCCGAGAATACTGTGATCGAGTATATTGCTATAAACCTCGGTCAACACTACGCTTAATATTTCCTTATGGTGCCGAACCAGCGGCAGACTCGATAGCACATCCATCAACCGGGGTATCACCCGGTCATTTTTCATATCTTTGGCATGTAGTGTTACGTTCATTTCCAGCTCGAAAGGGAAATCCGCCTCTGCTTTAATTTTCGATAGCACCTGTTTCGGTAAGGCATGGCAGGTCAGCTCGACCAGGGTGATGTCATCATTCTGTGAATTATCCCCAGTGAATGAAGTCAGTTTTTTCAATACCTTATCAAAACGATTATCTGTTTCCTCGAGCAGGGTTTGCAGCAGTCTTTCATGGCCAAACAGTTCGGCATCGGTATTACGTGCTTCAACCACGCCATCGCTATAGAGGTAAAATTGATCGCCCTGCTCAATATTCAGTAGCCGAACCCCGGTATCGAATTCATTATCATTACAGACTCCCAGGGGCATGTGTTGAGATTTTATTCTGCCTTTTAACTGTCCATCTTTTGACAGCCAGTAATGCTCTGGCATACCGCCCATCCAGATAGAGAGGCTGTCGCCGCTGCTGCCCAGTTCCAGAACCGAAGCCACAAAAAACATGCTCGGAGGTAAGAGTTTATTGAGTTGCAGATTGATTTCTCGCGCGATATCGCCTACTGCATGACCTTCTGCAACCATTTTAAAAAATATCATGGCAACCGGCAGGGTACCCATTGCCGCAGTAAGACCATGGCCGGTAAAGTCCCCCATGATCAGGTAATAACCGCCATGAGGGGCACGTGATGCCAGCAGGATATCACCATTGAAAACGGACAGGGATGACATGTGGTACCGCACCAGCTCGTTATCGAGATCACTGCGATGAATGGCATTTTCAAAAAAATGTTCAATTAAGTCATGCTCATCACGCAAGCGTCGATTTGCGACCATGAGCTGTGCATTCTGCTCACTCACCTGGTTATTTAGTTCACGGATACGAAAATGGGCATTTATCTTGGATTCCAGCACCGGCACATTAAAGGGCTTACTCAGAAAATCGTCACCGCCGGATGCCAGTGCCGTGGACAGGGCATCATCAGAACTTAAGGCAGTGAGAAAAATAATGGGAATGTATTCATTACCTGCCTTTTCCTTGATAATCGATGCTGCCTGACAACCATCCATATCCGGCATCATAATATCCATAATCACCAGGTGTGGTTTTTCCTTCTCAAAAACCGCGATAGCTTCAATGCCATTTTCAGCTTCGATGACCTGTTCAAAGCCCAGTAGTTTAAGCGCCTGTTTCAGTAAAATCCGGTTAGTCGATATATCATCAACAATCAGAATCTTTGCGCTATTAGTGGACATTGAATTTCCTGTCGAGATTGGTAATACTAAAAATATTCTTTACCATGCGGTTGCAGTTGATAACACTGATAGTACGATCCGGTTTTTCAAGTGCTTTTTGCAAGTTTAATATCATGCCAAGTGCCGAACTATCGATTGTCATGGTCTTGCGCAGATCCAGCACGATTGTTTTATTTTTCAGTTCTTCAATATTCTGGTATGCCGCTGTAAATTCATGTAGCAGGTAATAGTTGAAGTCACCGTCGATATAAATCGTCCAGGTTTTTTCATCTTCAGATAATG
>JALUTJ010000081.1 GCA_027057985.1 Chromatiales bacterium | reverse complement strand
TTCCAGTAGTACCCAGAACAGGGCAAAGACCAGTACGGATCTGAAGCGCTCATTATTCAGCCCGGCTTTGTGAATAAAAATCACGCTAAGATAAGCCTGTAATACAAAAAACAGCGACAGGCTCATAATGAATAATACGGTAAGTAGAAGAGATACGCTAAAGGAACTTAAACCAAAAACATAAATGGCAACAAAAACCCAGGAAATGCCAACCGCAAAAAAGCCCATACCAAAACTAAAACCTAGCCAGGCACCACGCCGCGGCGTGACATCCAGCAGGCTATAGAAAAAAACTGCGGGAACGAGAACAGCAAGAAAATAGAAATGTGTAGGAGAAAACGCCAGCGGTAACAGCGCACCAGCAATAAATACGGACAGAAAAGCTTTCCAGCCCTGTAGCAAAGGAAGCCTAGCCGACATTATCCGTGACAGCCTTCGCCTTCTCTTTGTTATCGACCAGGGATACTTCCAGCAGGTTGATGCGGCGGTTATTGGCACGCAGTATCCTGAATTCGATATTATTGATAACCACTTTTTCCCCACGCTTGGGTACATGCCCCAGTGCATTCATAACGATACCACCGATGGTATCGAACTCAACATCACTGAAGTTGGTTTTAAAGTGTTCATTGAAGTCTTCTATCGGGGTAATGGCTTTTACCGTGGCATGATCTTCGCTGTGTTCAAAGATATAGGTATCTTCATCGAAGTCATGCTCATCCTCGATATCACCCACGATCTGTTCCAGAACATCCTCGATCGTCACCATCCCAGCGACACCACTGTACTCATCCACCACGATAGCGATATGATTACGGGTACTTCTGAATTCTTTTAACAGAACATTGAGGCGCTTGCTTTCCGGAATATAAACTGCGGGACGTAAAATATCACGGATATTCAGTTTTTCATCACCGTTACGAATTAAATGTGGCAGCAGATCTTTTGCCAGCAGGATACCCACGACCTCATCCTTGCTATCCCCTACAACCGGAAAGCGCGAGTGCGCGGAAACGACAACCGTATCCAGCAGTTCCTCTTCACTGGCGTCCAGTTCAAGCACAATCATCTGTGAACGCGGGATCATAATATCGCGTACCTGCATTTCCGATACCTGCAGTACACCATCAATCATGGAATAGGCATCGTGATCGATAACATTGTTTTTCTGCGCCTCGCTCAGAACCGCCATCAGTTGTTCACGATCTTTTAACTCACCCTGCAAAGCCTGGCCAAGCCGTTCCAGCCAGCTGCGCTGTGGCCTGTCCTTTGTTGCCGTGTTATCTCTTTCTTCTGCCATGGCTATATTTCCTGATAAGGATCGCTGTATCCCAGTTGTTGCAAAACCTTTATTTCCATTGCTTCCATGATATCTGCATCCTCAGCTTCAATATGATCATATCCCAGTAAATGCAGGCAACCATGCACCACCATATGAGCCCAGTGTGCCAGTTCTGCCTTGTTCTGTTCCTGTGCCTGTTGCTGTACCACCTCGGCACAGATTACCAGGTCTCCCAGTAAATTCAGTTCAACCTCGGCCGGTGCTTCGAACGGGAATGACAATACATTAGTTGCTCCTTCCCGGTGGCGGTACTGCTGATTCAATGCTGCACTTTCAGCCGTATCGACGAGCCGTATCGTTAGCTCGGCATCATCACGCTGACCGGCCTCAAGTGCCGCCTCTGCCCAGCGTTGAAAATCATTATCCGTTGGCAGGGCAGAAACCTGCCTTTGCACATCGACAACAATACTCATGCTTTATTTTTTTCACTGGCATCATAGGCTTCAACGATACGCTGAATCAAAGGATGCCGTACTACGTCT
>JALUTJ010000080.1 GCA_027057985.1 Chromatiales bacterium | reverse complement strand
TCAGATAGGATAGCAGCTCGGTTTTACGCTTTTTATCCACATGGTGGACGACCTGGTTAATGCGTTCAGCCGTGGTATTGCGTTGTGCCACTTCAATCAGGGCAGGATTGTTTAATAGCTTGTTAGCCAGCTTTTTAATCTCGTCAGAAAAAGTTGCTGAAAACAGCAGGGTTTGCCGGTTTTTCGGCAACAGGTTAAGAATACGGTTAATATCACGGATAAAACCCATGTCCAGCATCCGGTCGGCTTCATCCAGCACCAGGATGTCGATACTGGAAAGATCAACCGAGCGCTGGCTGACGTGATCCAGCAGGCGTCCCGGAGTGGCCACGAGGATATCTACACCCTTGATCAGCTTCTGCTTTTGCGGGTTGATACTGACTCCACCAAAAACCACGGCAGATTTTAAAGGCAGGTACCTGCCATACGCCTGCACACTTTCAAAAACCTGTGCCGCCAGCTCACGGGTCGGGGTTAGAATCAGGGCGCGAAGCGGGCGGCGACCCTTACATGGTTTGTCGGTATCCATCAGGCGCTGTAATACGGGCAGGGTAAAACCGGCGGTTTTGCCGGTGCCTGTCTGGGCGCCGGCCATGAGATCGCGGCCCTGTAATACAGAAGGAATAGCCTGTTGCTGTATAGGTGTGGCAGTGCGATAGCCTTTTTCAGAAACAGCATGAAGAATTTCGGCATCAAGGCCGAGTTGGTCAAATGACATGTGGAATTATCTCCGGGTATTGAGAATTAGCCTGCCAGAAACTCGAAAGCACGGGACGGTCCAGGCAAAAACGAAGTTATTTAAAATATTCGGGGTGAATCGAGGGGATTACCGCGTTTTAAAAAGGTGCAGACCGATGTGCACCGGAATTTGAGCGGCAAGTATAGAGGATTTTTCCTGCAAAAGGTGAGTTTTTTTCATGTTTATGCTGTTTTTTATAATTTATGGGGTTATACTTCATATCGCTACATTCTCTACTGGTTCTTGTCAGCGTTTTAACCTGTTAATTTCCTTGTAAGATTTGTAACACATTTTTAATTTTTATACTTTATGAGGTAATTAATATGGCTAACGGAACCGTAAAATGGTTTAACGAGTCTAAAGGCTTTGGTTTTATCACTCCTGATGATGGCAGCAAGGATGTGTTCGTACATTTCTCAGCAATCGCCAGTGATGGTTTTCGTACATTAGCAGAAGGCCAGCAGGTTTCTTTTGATGTTGAAGATGGTCCTAAAGGTCCACAGGCGAGTAATGTAAAGGTTTAAATACCTGCATTAATTCCAGAAAAAACCTGTGTTTGTCACAGGTTTTTTTTTGCCTGAAAATGTTTACAAATTAGAACAACTGGTAAATTATTATCTCTTCAGTGGAGATAGTTAAAGTGTCAACAAAAACAACACAACAAGCTGATGTGCTTGATAAGATTTATTTACAGTTAAAATCAGTGTCAGGCTATTTTACTGATTATCCTCTTATCAGTTTTCTGCTGCTGCTAGTCGCAACCTTTTTCCTGGCAAAAATCATTAGTCATATTCTGACAGGGTTTATCGCTCAGTTTACCCGCCGTACCCGCTTTCGCTGGGATGATCAGATCAACCAGCTACTCCATCGCCCTGTTTACTGGTCACTGTTTTTACCGGGCATACAGTTAGCTGTTATCCCGTTAAAATTATCGACAAATATCAACGCGGCGATCCACTCGCTGGTAGTGACAATTCTGGTACTTGTCTGGAGTATGTTCCTGATTCGTATTATTGTCATTATCTTGCGCGAGGTCAGTCGCAATTCAGAAGGGCAGTCGCTAATAAGGCCACAAACGCGGCCGCTGTTTCAGAACCTGGCTTATATCCTGGTTTTCATTATCGCGGTATACCTGATTTTCAGCTCCTGGCATATCGACATGACCGCGTGGCTGGCTTCAGCCGGTATTGCCGGTATCGCTATCGGTTTTGCTGCAAAGGATACACTGGCTAATCTTTTTGCCGGAGTTTTTATTCTTGCGGATTCACCCTACAAGATTGGGGATTACGTGGTACTGGATAGTGGTGAGCGTGGCCAGGTGACACATATTGGTATTCGTAGTACCCGGCTTTTAACCCGGGGTGACGTGGAAATAACCATTCCCAACGCGGTAATGGGAAATTCAAAGATCAGTAACGAATCGGGTGGGCCATACACAAAGTACCGCCTGAATGTAAAGATAGGTGTGGCCTATGGTTCCGATATCGACCAGGTTCGTGAGCTGTTGCTGGATATCGCCCAGAAGGAACCCGGTGTCTGTGACGAACCTTATCCGAGAGTACGCTTCCGGGCTTTTGCCGATTCTGCGCTTGCGCTGGAATTACTTTGCTGGGTAGAAAATCCGGAATTTCGTGGCCGTGTACTCGATGCACTGAATACAGAAATCTATAAACGGTTTAATAGTGAAGGTATCGAAATTCCCTATAACAAGCAGGATGTCTATATTAAACAAATGCCGAGCAGTGATTAGAGGTTGCTCAGCTATTGCCGATCAAGACACGCCGTAAATACGTTCATGTAGGCTCGGGGGCCGCCTTGACCGCCAGGGATGGCGGAAATGCAACAGGATTGTCTGGAACAATCCTTGTCCCTGCGGCCCACGGTCTTGATTGGCAATAGCTTTCTACCTCCTGTAAGCTTCTTCGTTCTCCAGGTGTGCTGGTAGGTGCCGTTTCTGCCGGGATTCTGAGCCTCGGTGAGCAGTTCTGCTATTTTTGTTGTTCTGGTTATTAGTAAATGGCAGCTGTCCCTTAAGACCACTCAGGTTATAGTCTTTATTGAGCAGCTCGGTAACCTGTGCCTGCTCCAGATTCATTTCTTCAGTCATAAAACGATACAGTAATCGGAACAGGCGTGGCAGCGCAATATGATGTGTCTGGTCGGTATTCTCATACAACCAGTCACTGAGGTGAATAAAGTTTTCAAATGGCGTCTCGCCCAGTAGCACGTTTTTGATAAACTTAAACCGGCCGGAGTTGGCGATCATATCCCAGTAACGGGCAAAGCGTTTTAAACGCTGCATCTCACTGAAGCTTATCAGCTTATTACTTAAAATTTCATAAGGTGCCTGCGGGTTATAACGAATATCAAACTCATCGCTATGGCGAATGATCGGTGTACCGCGCAGGCGTTTAAGAATTCCAACCTGGATTTCATGAGGTGCCATTTTCACCAGCCGGTCAAATCCTGCTGCAAAACTTTCAATGGATTCACCGGGTAAGCCAATTATCAGGTCGGCATGAATATGGGCATGGGAATGCTGACGTAACCACTGCAGATTTTGTTCAACTTTGTGGTTATCCTGTTTGCGACTGATAAGCTGCTGGATATCCGGGTTGAGACTCTGAATTCCGATTTCAAACTGCAGGCTATGTTCGGGAAATTGCTGGATGGTTGATTTGAGTTTTTCCGGAAGATGGTCCGGTACCAGTTCAAAGTGAAGGTAAACTCTTTGCTGCTGCATTTTTTGCAGGAAAAATTCCATGATACGAATGCTGCTGGCAATTTTAAGATTAAAGGTACGATCGATAAATTTAAAACTTCTCACGCCGCGTTGAAACAGGTTCTCCATTTCGTTGAGGAAGATGTCCAGGTCAAAAGGATAAACGGTTTTATCCAGGGAAGAGAGACAGAACTCGCAGCGAAACGGACAACCACGTGATGCTTCAACATAAATCACCCGGTTACGAATATCTTCATCGCTATATTCATAATAAGGCAGCTGAATATCTGCAAGTTTAAATGGAGCAGGGTGAATGACTTTTTGTAACGGTTTTTTGCCATCAAGAATTTGCGTACAGACCTCGGCAAAGGCCAGATCACCCTGACCGCTAATGGTGTAATCGGCGAGAGTGGTAATTTCCTGCTCCCCTGTTTCATAGCTGACTTCGGGGCCGCCAAGAATAATGATAGTCTCTGGGCTGACTTCTTTTAGCAGTCGCACCACCTGCAGGGTTTCACTGGCATTCCATATATATACACCCAGGCCAATAATAGCGGGTTTTGTACGCAGCAGGTTCTCAACAATATCAATCGGGCGGGTATTGATGGTAAATTCCAGCAGCCGGGTGTGAGGCCTTAAGCTGCCCATGTTTGCCAGCAGGTAACGCAGCCCCAGTGAGCTGTGAATATAGCGGGCATTCAGCGTTGCCAGGATTATACCGGGCGCGCGGACAGGTTCAGACTTGGCGGTATTCATGGTTTCAGTTTAGCAGCAATAGTATTGCGCTTAAATACTCTTTATAATCAGCGCTATCAATTAACAGGAGGAAAAGGCGTGATTACCTATTTATACTGGATTACCGTGCTAGGCCTGATGGTAGGCGCGCTTTATTTCGTTGGTTACAAGATTGACCAGTGGAAATACGCTTTTATTACTGCCGCAACCATCTTCTTTATTGGCTGGGTTTCCTATTACTTTCATTTTCAGCAGATTTTCGTAAAGAAATACGGTGGTGTTATGTCACTTGCTGTACCTGCGGGACAGTTCCATATGGGGGCAACCTGGAAAGATGAAAATCTGTGGATCGAAAACTACGACGTAAAAACCAATACCTGTATCTTTACCGAGTATTCAAAAGGTAATGTTCTGCAGGGTAAGGTCGAAATTAAAAACTGTAACCCGCTTATGCCCAACAAAACGGATATCCCGGTAACGAACAAATGAAAACAGAAGTACTTCGTCAACAGCTGATGCAGTCGGGACTGAGCAGCAGTGAATTAAAAGAAGATCCCGTGCAGCAGTTTGCCGACTGGTATGCCCAGGTATGGGAAACTGATATTGCCGAGCCCAGTGCCATGATCCTGGCAACGGTCGATAATGAAGGCTGGCCCTGGCAACGTACCGTGTTGCTGAAAACGTTCGATGAGAACGGTTTTGTATTTTTTACCAATTACGGCAGTCGCAAGGCAGAGCATATCAGTCACAATAACCGGGTTAGCCTGTTGTTTCCCTGGCATCCACTTGGGCGCCAGGTAAAAATCACCGGCACGGCAGAAAAAATTTCTACCGCTGAATCACTGAAATATTTTATCAGTCGCCCGCGTGGTAGCCGGATTGGCGCCTGGGCCTCGCACCAGAGCAAGGTAATTAAAAATCGCGCCATGCTCGATATGCTGTTTAATGAAATGAAAACAAAGTTCAGTGACGGTGATATTCCATTACCGGATTTCTGGGGTGGCTATCGTATTACTCAACGAACCATGGAATTCTGGCAGGCACGCGACAGTCGGCTGCACGATCGTTTCTTTTATAGCAAGGATGAGCAGGGTGTATGGCAATATCAACGCCTGGCACCCTGATGCGCTGAGAATATCAACAAGCGTTTCGGATATCTTAACACTTATATGTTTTCACAAAGAATCGATGAGTTACAGAAGTGGGATGCAAACTTCGTTTCACTCTCTCCCATTTTTGAGCCACTGAAACCCTGGGCTGAAAAATTTGCCGGTTTTGAAAACTGGCCCGGGCTGGATGATTATCAGGCAGTGCTGGATTCATTACCGTCACCCATACGGACACTTGCTGGCAAGCAAATTAAAATTGTGCCACAGGCAGGCAAGCCGGGACATTTTTCTGAACACTATGCACCACGCATATATCTTAGTGGAGAAATTCAGACCCGTACTCATAACTGGCATGACTTCTTCCAGTTCCTGAGCTGGCTCATGTTTCCCCGCAGTAAGGCGGTGATTAACTCGATACATATCCCGGCAGCACAGAAACGAATTGAAAATAATATCGATCTCGGAAAACGTAGCCCGATTGAAAATATGCTTTCCCTGTTCGATGAAGGGGGCGCAGTTATTCTCAGTAGTGATGAAAATCTGCTAGAGATGGTGCGGGAATTTCGCTGGAAAGAACTTTTCTGGCAACAGCGTGATATGCTTGCGGAAAAATTTTCGCTACTGACTTATGGCCATGCCCTGTATGAAAAAGGGCTGGCACCCTATGTGGGGATGACAGCCAATACGATTCTGTTTCAAGTCGATCAGAGCCTGCTGGATCAGGGTAAACCCCAGCAACTTGCCTGGGTCGATGCGCAGTTGGCGGCTATTTTCCAGGCAGGTGAGCCATACTGCAAACCGCGTGATCTTTCACCCTTCCCGGTGCTGGGTCTACCGGGCTGGGATAAAAATAATGAAA